>JAAUUD010000168.1 GCA_012031655.1 Anaerolineae bacterium
CGCACCATGCTGGGTTTCGTAGCGGTCGATGTTTTCGCCCAGGGTGGCGCAGCAGCAACTTAGCATGCGTGGGCGACATCACCATGCGCGTGTGCACCTGAGACTTGGTGAGGCCGGGCAACAACTGCGCAAAGTCGATGAAGAATTCGGCAGAGGTGTGCGAAATCACGGCGAAATTAGAGTACACCGCGCGCAAGCTCAACGGAATTTCGACCTGGATGCGGGCGCGATTGGGGGAGGGGTTGCTGTTCATCAAGACCAATCCCTGGACTAGTTTCGAGTATCCGCTAGCTTAGCGGGTTTGGCCGGAAAAGCAACGCCAATCCGGCCTAAGGTTTAGAAGGGGATGTCGTCTTCGGCCTGGGCGGGGTAGTTGTCGTAGCCTGCCCCCGCTCCCGGTCCGCCACTACCGCCCAGAAAACGCACGTTATCGGCAGTGAGTTCCAGGCTGGTGCGCACCTGGCCATCATTCCCCGTGTAGGTATCAACTTTCACGCGGCTGCCAACAACCAGCACTTGCTTGCCCTTAGAGACGTACTGGTTGACGGTTTCGGCCTGGTTCCCCCATACAGTGATTTTCCACCAGGTGGTTTCCTCGCGCCGTTCATTGCTCTGGCGGTCTGTCCAGGAACGGTTAACAGCCAGGCTAAAGGAGCAAACGGCCTGTCCCTGCTGGGTAAAGCGCAGTTCGGGGTCGCGTCCCACGTTGCCAATGAGGGTAATTTGGGTGAAGGTCATGGCTACCTCGCTTGTGCTGTACGTTCGCTTCAAAGATGTTCTATTTTAGAACATTTGTGCCCGTTTTGCAAGGCTAAGCTTGCGGCGGGCAGTAACCCCGTGCGGGGGATGACCAGCGCAGGCAAGGCAACGTGCCCTAGCTGCTGGCTTCATCTTCGCCCTGCACCCGGCGGCGCATCTTGCGTGCCTTAACCGAGAGTTCGCGGAAGTAATCAGATTCGGTAATTTCGTCTACTTTTTCCTGCACGCGCTGTTGGTCGATCTCGATGAGCAAGCGCCGGACCTCGCGCTGGGCCTGGGCCAGGTCATCGCGCACTTTCTCGAACAAGCGCGCATTAGAAATGGCAATCGCGGCCTGGTTAGCAAAGGCAGAGAGGATCGGGATGTTTTCTACGTTGAAGACCCCCTGCTCAATCCGATTATCTGCATAAAGCACGCCCACCACTTTGTCCTTCAGGATGAGCGGCACCACCACAATCGAGCGGAGTTCGTTGGCCACCACGCTTTTCATCCCGGCAAAGCGCTCATCGTCCAGCGCATTGGTGGCCACCAGCGGCGTGCCCTGGTCAATGGCCGTTTTAACAATCCCCTGGCTAAAGGTCACAGCCTCATCTGCAATCGACTGCTGGTCCCAATTCCGCGCTACCTGCACGCGCAGGTCTTCGCTATCACTCTGGCGTAGCATCAGGTAGGCGCGTTCGGCCCCGGTGAGCTTGATCACCGTGTCCATCACTTCTTCCAGCACCTTGTCAAACTCCAGAGAGGAGGTCAGCAGGGCGGAGGTATGCACCAGTTCCTGCAACTGCACCAGTTGCTTAGAGACACCGCGACCGGTCTTCTGGGCGGCTTCCAGGCTGGTGTTCACGGCGCGCAACATGCTGCTAAAGTCAATTTGAATTTGCACACCACGACGGGTAAGGGCCTGTAGGGTGCGGTCCAGTACGGCTTCCAGGTGCTCCAGTTTGGAGGTCGAATCGGCCAGGTGAGTCGATAGGCTGTCAGTGAGCTGGTCGATATTGGTGGTAATTGATGCTCGTTTCGCGTCAATCAGCGAGTTTGTCATAACAACCTCTCAAGAAAAATGGTGTTCGGAGCAACACAAGCCTGTCATTTCAACTCTCATAATCATAACGTTTTCGGCACGGAACTCCAAGCTTGCGCCGACGGATGTGGCGTTTCTCTAGCACAATCCCAACCTTGCGGTGCTAGTCCAGCTTATCATAGACTTTATGCATACTGCGCGAACGTCGTACGCGACATTTCTGCCAGTTGCTCGTCCGCCTTCTGGATGCGCTTGCTGAGCACCTTGATCAGCTGGAGCGAGAGATCAGGGTATTGCTGCATGAGTTCGACCAGCGGTTCGTGACGCAAGCGCAAGGTGAGGGTGTCTTGCAGGGCCAGTGCCGCCACCTGGGTATTGCTATTGTCAAACAGGGTGGCTTCCCCAAAGTAGGAGCGGGCTTCGATGTCGTGCAGGCGGGCGGATTGGCCGGTGTTGGGGTTGTGGCGCTCGATGCCCACCTTGCCGCTCACCACCACATAGAGCGCCCCGCCTGCGCCGCCTTGCTCAAAGATCAGCGTATCTTCTGAGAAAAGCTTTTCTTCGCAGACCGTCGCCAGCACTTTGAGCTGGTTGACCGTCATGCCTTCGAAGAAGGGTACCCCCTTCAAAAAGATCACCTTCTCAATGACCGACAGCACTTCACTTTCCTCCTGTGCCACCAGGGTTATCCGTTTGCCTTCTAACAGGCGTCGGGCGGCCCGTGCCGCTACGCGCACGTCTCCGCTGGAGTCGTGATACGTAAAACGCAACATCAGGCGGATTTCATCCAGATTCAGGATGGCATTACCGCCCGTCACCACGGCTGCGATTTTATCCTGCGCGGGGTCGTCTGACTTGCCAAACAGCAACTCATCCACGGCACCGCGTGGCTTGGAGTCGCGGCGCGCTGGGGGCGCATCTTCATCAAAGAGGTTTAGCAGGTTACCCACGCCCCGCCGACCTGCACGGCGGGTAGCTCGTTGGCTTTCTTTCACCTGCTTGATGTGCACAGCGCCAATTTCGCCCAGTGCAAAGGCCATCATCACCCGGAACCAGGGGTTCTCCTGGTCTGCGATCAGGTCGTGGATCACCTGGCGCGGTTCAAAGGCCGAAATTCCATAGAGCTCGCGACCCATCTCGGCCAGGGCGGCGTGGGTGCTGTCCGGTTCATACAGCAGCGCGATCTGGCGGGCAGCTTGCGGAGCCAAAAGCGCTTCCAGGGCTTCGGCAGCGTTGGCGCGGTTGCGGGTGTTCTCACTGGTCATGGAACGCCGCACAATCTGCATGGCCTCGCGCCCATTGAGCGCGCCTAGCAAAGACCAGATTTCGCCCAAGAGTTCCTGGTTGTATTCCAGAATGGTGGTGCGTGTGATGTTAAAAGCGCGATATGTGGTGAGCGTATCCAGCACGATCACGCGGTTCAGGTTGACGAAGATGGTGTAGAGGATGGCTTCGATTTCTTGGTATACGCGATCTTCGTAGGCTTCGCGCTCGATGCGGGCCAGCACGTTCACGGCTACGCGGCGTTGTTGATCTTTGGATGAGGTGAGCAGGGGTGTTAGGGTTGGAACAACGGTCTTCCCCAGGCTGCTCAGCGCCTCCACCAGGCTTTCGCGCACGCGGAGGCTGCTGTCTTCCATCGCGTTCAGCAGCACCGAGACCTGTTCTGGCCCGCCCAGGCTGCTCAGTGCACGGATGGCGGCCTGGCGAACCCTTTCTACCGGGTCTATGACCAATTCTGGCAACTTTTGCAGGATAACCAGGCGTGTTTCTTGCGTCAGGCCTGCGCGCAGGGCGTGTTCCTCCACGGCCAGCGCAGCGGTCAGGCGCACTTTGTCTGAAGGGTCCGCCAAAAAGGGGTTCAGCATCGAAATGAGGCTACCGCTTTCTACGCGGCCCAGAATTTGCACGCCCATACGGCGTAACTCAGGGTCTTCACTCTTCAAAAAACGGTTGAGGGTCTGGTTAGCCAGGTCAACATAAGCAAAGTTTTCGGTCTGGATGAGCGCGGGCAGGATCTGTGCGCGAATCTCCA
Organism: Anaerolineae bacterium; assembly: GCA_012031655.1. Taxonomy (GTDB): domain Bacteria; phylum Chloroflexota; class Anaerolineae; order Aggregatilineales; family J027; genus JAAUUD01. Next base: position 3,816 of record JAAUUD010000168.1, read on the forward strand.
GGTCAGGATCCGTCAACATCCGTAGCGCGTTCACCAGGTAAATTTCGCTACGGGGGCCAACGCTATTCTCCAGCCCGATAATTGCCGCCCGGCGCACGCGCGGGTCTTCATCACGCAGGCAATCCAGCAGCAGCACGCGCATAGACTCGCCACGTAAATCGCGGGTGAGCAGGATGTCCAGCACAGCAGCACGGACCTCGGAGCTTTCTTGCCGGATGAGGTCTTCTAAAATGGGCAGGGCATCCTGCTTGGCCACCTCGTTGATCACGCTGGCCATAAAGATTTTGCTGTTGTCGTTCTGGCTTTCCTGAAGGCGGTTTTTGAGGATGTTCAGCGTGTTGCTATCCACCACCAGGTTGACATCGGAACTGAGGATAAAAGAGAAGTTTTCGGCTTCCAGCAGGGCAATGAGCGCCTTTCCATAGCGCCGGGTGACAACTGCCGCCGAGGCAAGGTAACCGATGCAGGTGATGAAGCTGAGCGCGGCCAGCACCCACATCACATTAAACAAGGGCAGCAGGATCAACGCGCCACCCAACACCATCCCGAACGGCTCCACGACCCCGCTGATGAAGGCGCGCGTGCGCGCCTTTACGCGTAGCGGAACCGCGTTATAGAGCAGCTCGTCATTGGTGGCACGCACCGCTACATTGATGCTGGTGGTTGCAAAATAAGCCAGTGCGCCAATCCCTAGCGCTTCTGGAAAGACGGCCAGCAACCCGGCCACAATCACCACCGTTGCCGGGAAAATCAGGTTGGTGTTGCCCACCCCAATCCGCGTGACCAGGCGCCCGAAAAAGAAGAGCTGCATGGGCAGGATGACCAGCCCACCAATCAGCGTGATCAGCGCGATGTAGTTGGAGATTGCCTGATCATTTTGCAGCGTAACCTCAAAAATATCGAAGGCACGGAAGTTGAGGTTGGAGGTGGCCACCATCATCAGGATAGACATCACCGCCAGGGCCCGCAGGTAGGGCGACCCCAGCACAAACCGAAAGCCATCCCGCAGGTTCGCCCAATAGGCGGGTGGGTGTTCATCCCCCGTGGTCTCGGTCTGCAGGGCTTCAACCTGATTCGCCGTGAGTCCCCGGTCGCGCACCAGGCGCGGCATCAGGACCGCCAACCCGCCCATAACCACCAGCGAGGCCGCAAACAGCAGCAACATCACCTCAGTAGAAAAGTTGTCTGGCAGGAGCAGCAAGGAAACCGCGGAGAGGATGACTGCAACACGCACCGCCACCGAAAGCAGCGGGAAGATGCGCTTTCCGGCGCGGCTGTCGTAGAAGTCGCTAACGTAGGTGCCCCAGTGGGTGCTGATCACCTCCGAAATGCTGCGGATCAGCAAATAAAGAAAGGTGTAGGCCACGCCCGCCGCAGTCAGATCAATCAGCAGGATGCCGACCACCGCCCCGACCGCTCCGGCGCCTGTCCAGCCAATCAGGATCAGGTCATTGCGCACGCGGTCCGCAAAAAAGGCATAGACCGCAAACGACCCCACGATGATCAGCGCATCGCCAATAAAGAGCAAGGGCACGAACTGCGCGCCAACTTCATCCAGAAAGGCAGCAGTCACCGAGATTTGTGCCCAGGTGAGGCCCACAATAAACACAATTGCCATCACGCTCAGCAGGCTGACCCGTGGTATTTCCGCCGGTTGAAGGTTGAACAGGCGACGTAGCGCAGCACTCATGGTGAACTCGTTGTTCTCTTTCGCGGTCGATTACACAACAACGGGGCAGCCCCCCTCGCGCGGTAGCTGCCCCTGTGCGCCCTTGCCCAGTGCTGCCAGGCAGAGCGGCCTAAAAGTCCGGGTGGAACTCCGGCGGCAGTCCTTCGTAGTCTCCCACCAGGCCATTCGGCGGATAGTCCAGGGCCTCGTCGGACAGGCTGGCGGGGTCCAGCAAGCTCAGTTCCACCGGGATAAAGCGCGGAATGGACGCGCCCTGCAAGACCTGGAGGGCCAGTTGCACCGCCTCCGCGCCCAGGGTGGCCGGAACACGAACCTGCATGCCTGGCAGGTTGTTGTCGCGCATCAACCCTGCCAGCCCAATATGTTGGTCGCCAAAAGCAGGCGGAAGGGGTTGCCCATTTTGTTGAAGCAGCAAGAGCGCCTCGTAGGCCAGCGCCCCATTATCGGCCCAGATGCCGTTGACCGTCTGCCCACCGATGGTGTTAACGTTGGCCTGTACCCCGTTCAGGGCCAGGTCTGTGGGCAGGTCACCAATCGGGCCAATCTCAGGATATTGGTTAAAGATGGCCAGGGCGCCACGACGTCGTTCCTCGCGCGAGGGGGCCTGGTTGATGCCGCTGACGCGCAAGGTAATGCCTTCGCCATCCAGGGCCGCCACCAGTTCCTGCGCCAGCAAACACCCGATCGTGTAATCATCCGGCCCCAGGAAGGCCAGGTAGAAGGTTTCATCGACCGCTAGCCGCTTGTTGACGAAGATCACCGGGATGTTGGCATCGGCAGCCGCTTGCAAGGCAGCCTCAAAGGCGGAGGTATCATCAGCGCGTTCGGATGGATTGAGCAGGATCAGATCAACCCCGGCTTCGACCAGGCTCAGCAGGTCAGCCGCCTGCTGTTCGGGGTCGTCAGGTGCATCCAGATAGATGAATTCCTCAATTTCAGGGTGTCGGGTAGCTTCGTAGTTAGCCCAGGCCCCTACGAAAGCATCCAGCGGATTGAGCGTGGTCGATGAATTGCTGAAGCCAATACGGTAGGGGGCTGTGCTCGCCAGGTTGCTCGGTTCAACCAACTCGGTTGAAAGCGGGCGCGGGTCCTGCACGGAGCAGACCGCTGTCGCAGGGGCTTCGGCCACAGTTTGCAAGGGCATGGTTTGGTCGTCGCGCGCTTCTACGCCTTCTTCTTCGGAAGGCTCCTGCGAGGCGCAGCGGGCATCGGGCCCAAAGCCCTCACCTGTGTAGCAGAAGGCGTCATAATTGGCATAAATCCAGTCCAGCAGTCCATCAATCGTCTGGATTTGCCAGCGGATCACGACCCCATCTTCGCCTGCGGAGTAGGCCGAGTTGCCATCCGGGGCAAAGGCCAGGTCGTTCACCAGCGCGTTGTGGCGGTTAAAACTCTGAATGGTTTCGATGGGTTCGCCCACTTGCCAGAGCAACAGGCGGTTGTCCTGTTCCAGGGTGGATTGCACGCGTCCGCCAGCCGTGAGGATCAACTGGCCGTTGGGGCTGAAGGCCAGCGCACGCACTGGCGCGCGGTGGCCATGGAGTTGCTGAACGGCACTGCCGCTGGCGACTTCCCAAAACATCACCAGGTTATCGCGTCCACCGGAGAGGGCATGTTGACCATCCGGGCTGAAGGCCAGGCTCAGCACACCATCCTGATGACCGCCGCTAAAGCGCCGTTCGTTGCCGGTCGCGGTGGCATCCCACAAAATCACCCGCGTATCATCCGCGCCAGAGAGGAACTGTTCGCCATCTGGGCTAAAGGCCAGGGCCTGGATGAGGTCTAAATGTTGGGAGACTTGCTGCAAAACCTGGCCGCTCTCTGCCGCCCACAGGATGATGACATCCCGCGTTACCCCCACGAAGATGGTATCGCGGGCGGCGGTGGCCAGCTGGCTGCCGTCTGCGCTGAGGGCCAGGGCAGTGATGGCCCCGGTGTGCCCCCCAC
>JAAUUD010000169.1 GCA_012031655.1 Anaerolineae bacterium
GGTCGAAGGCGCGGAATAGGCGCTAGCGCAAAAGACAACAAGGGGCAGAGCGCCCCTTGTTGGCCATCTCCGGTGATGGCGACCCTGCCGCCTTAGAGGGCGGCAATCCCCTTGGTGACCTTGAGGTGGCGCGGAAAGATGCTCAGGTAATCCTTAAGCGACTCGTATTTCCCCTCGGCTTGCTCGTTCAGGTAGCGTTGCAGCACGTTGATCACGCCGGGCAGGATGGTCACGCCCTTGGCTTTTTTCTCCATCATCACGTAGGCTTTGGCTTCCTGCTCGCTGACGTGGTTTTCCAGGTAGAGCGCCACAATGCCCGGCACCACCAGCGCGGTAAACTGGTCGCCCCAGTTGGGATAGCGCGCCTTGAAGTCTTCCGAGACCGGCAGCGGTTTTTCGGCGGCGGGGGCGACCTCAGCGGCGTGCTGGCGCAGGTACTTCAGCAGCAGTAAGCGCACATACTCCGTCAGCGAAATACTGAAGATGTGCCCTTTGTCTTCGTCAAATGGCCAGGGGGGGTTATCGCCCCAGGCAATGCGTGGCGGCCCGATGCAGACCAGCTCGTTGTTCACCCGCAGCCCCACCGCCAGGTCGCTGGGGTAGGAGATGTTCGGCATAAAGACAAAGGTTTCATCTACCTCCCCCAGCAAGGGCTTCAGGAAGGTGTAGAAATCCACATTGTTGAACACCGCCAGGGTTTCGATGCGGGCGCTTTCCCAATGGCCTTGCTCTTCAGCCCACAGGCGTTGCAGTTGGGCCGCCTCGTAAAACTCGTGTAGGTGGGTGTTCCAACCGGCGGGCATCCAGGGTGGCGGCTCAGCGATGTGCAGTTCTGGCCAGGAAAAACGCGAAACCAGCGTGAACAATGCTTCCAGCGGCGCATTCTGGTCCAGAAACTTCTGCACGACCTGCGCGGCAGGGTGTTTGCGGTGTGGCTCGACGCGCTTCAGGGTGTTGCGCGCGTGGCTGTGCGGACGGTGGCCCTTGCGCTGGTGCGACTTTTTCTGGCCAATCGGTAGCGGCCAGCACCGCCGAAAGCAGGCGAATGCGGATCGTCAACGCGAACCTGAACAGCTCGATTCTGGCATGTTTGTGAGTCCTAACTGAACGCTTTTCATTGTACTGTAACTTGGGCCAGTCACAAAACCGAACTCGCCGCCCAGCCACCATCCAGCACCAGCGCCTGCCCGGTGATGAAAGCGGCTGCCTCCGACGCCAGAAAAAGCATCGCCTGCGCAACTTCCTCTGGTTTGCCCAGCCGCCCCAGCGGCACCTGTGCGGCCTGTTCCGGTGAGGTTTCGCCCTCCAGATTGGCCGCAATGATGGCGTTGATGCGTACATTGAAGGGGGCCAGCTCTGGCGCAGCGGACCGCACCAGGCCCAGCAGCCCGGCTTTACTGGTGGTGTAGGCGGCGGCCTGGCGGCGGGCTGTGTGTAGCCCGGCACTGCTCCCCAGCAGGATGATGGCCCCGCCACCCTCGTCTGCCATCACGCGCCCGGCCAACTGGGTCACGAAAAAACGCTCCGTTGAGGTTGACTTCCAACTGGCGGCGCCAGTCCCATTCATCCATCTGGAGGAAGGGCGTTTTTTTCTCAACACCTGCTGCGTTGATCACCAGGTCGATTTTACCGAAGGCATCGCGCATGGCTTCGATCATCGGCCCAACCAGCAATTTGTTGCCCACATCCCCTTGCCAGGCCGTGGCCTGGCCGCCGTGCGCCTGGATGGCTGCGGCGATGCGGTCGGCGCGGTCGGGGTTGAGTCGTTGGCGAATACGCGCGCCCCGGCGCTGGCCAGGGCCAATGCCGCCGCCCAACCGACGCCTTCTCCTGCGCCGGTGACCAGCGCGTTTTTTCCTGTGAGGTCTACGCTAAAATGGCTCATGCTCGTATTGTAACGTAGCTGGGCAGGGAGGACGATGAAACAACGCTTAAGGATCAGTCGGCGGCGCGGGGTTTTGCTGGCGGGGGTGGCTGTGCTGGGGCTGGGGGGGCTGGCTATTGCCGCCTATGTGGCGTTTCGTTTTTCTGGCTTGCTGGTCAGCGATAGCAATGTGGCGATTCGCCGCTGGGTGGATGACCCCGCCGCCCGGCCTGCCCTGCGCACCCTGCGCCTGGAGGGGCGCTGCCCTGGCGCGCCTTTCATCCTGCCCTCGGATGGCTTCGTGGGGCTGTTCTGGGGCGACCCTGCGCCGCCCTACACGTTGCTCAATCGGCACACCGGGATTGATGTTTTTGGCGAAGGGACCGAGGGCGAAGTGCCGGTTTACGCGGTGTATGATGGCTACCTGACGCGCCGCTCGGAGTGGCTTTCTACCGTCATCATCCGCCATGCAGACCCGCTCAACCCTGGCCAGACCATCTGGACCTATTACACGCACATGGCCTCTGGCGATGGGCAGGCCTCCTATGTAGCGGCGGACTTTCCACGCGGCACGGAAGGCGTCTGGGTGGAGCAGGGGACGCTGCTGGGCTACCAGGGCACCTACAGCGGCGCGGCCTTCCCGATTGCGCTGCACGTTCACCTCAGCATCGTCAGGAGCGATGCTGAGGGCAACTTCCTGAACGAAGCCGTCCTGGATAATACGCTGGACCCTTCGCCCTACTTTGGGCTGAACCTGCGTTTTGAAGAGGCCGATGGGGTGCCCGTGGGGTGCCAGCGCTAGCGCCGGGAGCCAGAAGCGGCCCCCGGCGCCAGCGCTTATTGGGTGATGCGCGCATCGCCTGGCGCAACCTCAAACTGCGCTGACCAGGGGATGTAGTTGCTCACGAACTCTTCGCGGTCGATGACCACTTCGCCATCCTGATACACAGTGCGGTAGATGTAAACGTCTGCCCCGGCGTGCGAGTAATCCACCTGGCGCACCTGGCCGGGCGAAAGCTCGGCGTTGGCGCGGTAAATGGGCGGCGGCGCGGGGCGCTCGTTGCGGATGATTGGTCCTTCTTTTCGACCCGGCGGTTCATGCTGGTGCTATAGAGCTTAAAGGTGATGGTGCTGCTGCCGGGCCGCACGTAGGTTTCCAGCAGCAGGTGATAGGGTGTGTCGTTCAGGAAGCGGAAGTCCACAATGGGCGAATAGACCGTGGCATCCATGCCGGGGCCTTCGCCGGTTTCGTAGTAGCCCACCCGGTAGGCGTGCGGGTAGCGCTCGATGATGGGGAAGCCCGCGTAGAAGGCCGCCTGAAAGACCGTCGTCGTGACCTGGCAAACGCCACCCCCGACCCCGGTGATGGTCTGGTTACCCACGATGATCAGCGCGGCCTCGAAGCCTTCTTCCACCGAAACATCGCCTAACCACTCGTTGAAGGAGAACTCCTGGCCTGGGGCAATCACCAGGCCGTGGTAGCGGGAGGCCGCGACCTGGATGTTGGCGCGCCGCTCGGCGGTGGAGCCAAGGTAGTAGGTGGTGGCTTCCACAATCTGCTCGGTGATACCCAACTCGGCGGCGGTGGCCTGGCTGTTGATGGTCGGGACCACCTCGTTGAAGATCAGCGGGATATCGCGGCTATCGGTGCTAAAGACCGCCTCTGAGAACTGCGTCAGCGTGGCTTCCACGTTCAGGCGCCGTCCGTTGACGCTCTCTTGAATCACGTCAAGCTGGCGGGTTTCGTCATTAAAGACGAAGCGTGCATTTTCAGGTTCCTGGCTCAGGTCCGCAGAGAGGCTTTCCAGAAAGCTGCGGGCCTGGTCGGTGGTCACGGAGACGCTATAGCGGGCCGTGCCATCGGCTTCGTCAATCCGGTCAATACGCAGCATGTTCTCGATGGACTCGGGCTGCGCGGTCCAGGGCCCGGCGTTCACGCCTGCCTCCGAAGGGATGAAGAAGGTCACGCCGCGCGCGTCCAGGGCGCGCCGCACGCTTCGGCAGCGGTGGCGGCATCTGGAATCGCGGGTTGGCGTTCCTGAACGCTCAGCGGGATGGTGCTGCGGGTGTTGAGCGCCAGGATTTCATGCTCCAGCGCGTCTAGCGTGGCCAGGATGTCCATTTCCAGGCCCACCTGGCTATTGCTGGTGATGACCTGGCCCTCCTGCAACACCAGCGTCGCGTCCATCACGGGCTGGTTGATGTGGCCCTGCGCCAGCGTAAAGAGCACTTGCTGGGCGCGGGTCTGGTTATAGCGGATGATCGGCGCAACGGCGTAGCCTTCTTGCCAGATGCGGAACTTCTCGACCAGGTTTCGGGCTGGGGTATCGTCGCGCCCGGCGGCATAGGCCGCGTTCACCGTGGCTTCGATGTCAAATTCCACGCCCAGTTCGCGCGCAGAATATTCCCAGGAGCGCCCCGCATAGGTGAAGGTGATGATCGCTTCATCCTCGTAGGTGTTCTGGCTGCTCAGCGCGCGGATCGCTTCGGCGCGGGTCATGCCGCTCACATCTACCCCATAAAGCGGGGCTACGCCGCTGCTGATCTGGTCCTGGGTCATGAACTGATGCCCCGCCAGCAGGATCACCAGCGCCAGCATGAGCAAGACAATCCCCGCCGCGCCCAGCAACAGCAACCGAATCACCCACGGATGAACGCCCGGCGCATGCTGGGCAGGTTGGGGTTCCACGTAGTAACTCATCGAATGATCATCCCTTCATCCCTGCAATCGCCCTTATCATAGCACAACGCGCGCTATTCTCCCGTCTGGCCAGGCAACGTTTGCCCCACCGCGCCCCCAGAATCCAGACTTTGCAGCCCTGGCCGGGTGGTTTATCCTAATTGGCGCTGAAGCCCGTTTTTGCCAAGCCATATCGAGGGGAGACCGCCCATCGTGACTCGCCTTTTCCTGACCCTGATTGTGTTTCTGCTGGGGGTGGGCGCCACCGCCCCGGCGTTGGCCCAGGCCCCGCGCACCGTTCAGATCACCCCGCGTGAGATCCCTCAGGGGCGCACGGCGCTCATCCGCCTGCCTGCTTTTTTTGACGACACCCGCGCCGCCGCGAACTTCGCAGGCACCCAATTTCCGCTGTACCGCAGTGCCGATGGCGAGTGGGTCGGCTTTCTGGCGGTGGAGATGGACGCCGAACGCGGCGAGGTGCCGCTGGAGGTGCTCGTCTGGCGCGGCGATGAACTCCTGCCGCCGCTGATGGTCCCGGTATCGGTGGTGTGGGGCGGTTTTTTGTACCAGGATGTGGTGCTGCCCTATACACAAACCGATCTGCTGGACCCGGTGCTGAATAACCAGGAGACCGCAACCCTGTTGCGCGTCTACAGCCGTCAGACGCCCGAAAAATACTGGGAGGGCGCCTTTGGCCCCAGCGTGCCGGGCGTGATGATCTCTGAATTTGGCGGCATCCGCACCTATAACAATGGCGTGCTGACCGGGCGCCACACCGGGATCGACTTCCGCGCCATCACGGGCGAACCCGTGCGGGCCGCCGGGCATGGGCGCGTGGTCTTTACCAGTCGGCTGCCGATTCGCGGCAATCATGTGGTGATTGACCATGGGTGGGGCGTGCTGACGGGCTATTCGCACCTTTCCGAAATTAACGTGGTGCCGGGCCAGCGTGTGCTGGCCGGGGATGTGATTGGCGCGGCAGGCGCCACCGGGCGCGTGCAGGGCTCGCACCTGCATTTAGAGGTGGCAGTGAATGGTGTATGGGTGGATGCGATGCAGTTCATGAGCCTGAGCGTGCCCGAAGCGCCGCTGATCTTTGCAGGAGGGCGCTAGCCATGGTCAAGCTGACGATCCTGTTCAAGCACCCGGCAGATGAAGCCGCCTTTGAGGAAGCCTATAGCGCCAACCTGCATTTGCTGGAAGCGTTGCCGGGCATCATCCGGCGGCAGGCCAACATGGTGCAGGGCGGGCCACGAGGCAAAAGCAGCTACTACCGCATTCTGGAGCTCTACTTTCAGGATTTCGCGGCGCTGGATGCTGCCTTAACCTCTGAGGCAGGCCAGGCCGCCGGGCGCGCCCTGATGAGCTTTGCCGGGGATGTGGTCGAATTGCTGTTTGTGGATGTCTTCGAGGCCTGGAACCCCTAGGGTGTGACGCCCCGCGCGGGTGGTTAAGATTCAAAGCATTCACAGAATTCTGAAGTGGTCGGAACAGGAGGACCCCATGCGGAAACTCGCCATCCTGGGCTTGCTTGCCCTGCTGAACACGGTTGTGCTGGCGCCGCGCCTGGCCCAGGCGCAGAACCCCACCGAAATTCGCCTGGCCGTGATCCCCGTGCTGGATACGCTGCCGTTGTTCATCGCACAGGAGGCCGGGTATTTTGAGGAAGAAGGGCTGACGGTGGAACTGATCCCCGTGGCCAGCCCGCCCGAACGCGATGCGCTCATCCAAGCCGCAGAAGCCGATGGCATGGTGACGGACATCCAGGGGGTGGGCTTTTTCAACGAGGCGCGCACCCGTGTTCAGGTCGTCTACACCACCCGTGTCGCCCTGGAAGATGGCCCGGTTTTCCGCATCCTGGCCGCACCAGAGAGCGGCCTGCGCACCCCGGCGGACCTGGAAGGGGTCTCGATTGGCGTGTCTGAGAATACGATCATTGAATACCTCACGGACCGGTTGCTGGAGGCCGAAGGCGTCGCAGGCTACACCACGGAGGCGGTCCCGGCCATCCCGGTGCGTTTTCAACTGCTGATGGCCGGCGAGTTGCAGGCCGCTACCCTGCCAGACCCGTTGGCCCAGGCGGCCATCGAAGCGGGCGCGGTGCTCATTGTGGATGATACGCAGTTTGCCGAAAGCGAATGGTCTCAATCCGTGCTGGTGTTCCGTGCCGAGTTCGTTCAGGAGCAGAGCGAAGCCGTTGCGGCGTTCATCCGCGCCTGGGACCGCGCCGTGCAGGACCTCAACGCGGACCCGGAAGCTTACCGCGCTATCTTCCTTGAGAATGTGCCCGTGCCAGAGACCGTGCAGGAGACCTACAGCATCCCGCCGTTCCCCCGTGGCCTCATCACCAGCGAAGCCGCCTGGGAAGACGCCATGGCCTGGATGCTGGATAACGCGATTCTGGACGAAGCCCCGACCTATGCAGACAGCGTGAACCCGGCTTTTCTGCCGGAGATTGCGCCAGAGCCGGACACCACGCCAGAACCAGGCAGCTAAGCCGCACACCCGCCCCGATGATCACGCTTCAGGAGGTGACCTTTGCCTACCGCGCCAGCCAGCCCCTTTTTCAGGGGTTGGACTGGCACGTCGCGGCGGGCGAGCATTGGACCATCCTGGGGCCTTCGGGGTGTGGCAAAACCACCCTGCTTAAGCTGATGGCGGGCCTGGTGATGCCCCAGGGCGGGGCAGTGCGGGTGCATGGTCAATCCCTGACGCGCCCCCGCCCCGGGACTGGCCTCATCTTGCAGGATTACGGCTTGCTGCCCTGGTCGAATGCCTGGCATAACGTGGCGCTGGGCCTCAAAATCCGGCGTTTTTTATGGGCGCGATGGCATCCACACCCCACGCGCGGCAGCCCTGCCCACGCGCCGCGAACGGCGCGAGACTGTGGCGGCCTGGTTGC
>JAAUUD010000170.1 GCA_012031655.1 Anaerolineae bacterium
GGCCTTCACCAACCAGAAGAACAGGCCGTCGTTGGTCTTCCACTGGTTGGCGTAAATCCTGGCCGCCCCAAAAATCCCGGTGCCAGCGTTGTTTAGCCCAGCGGGCAGAAAGGCAAAAAAGGCCAGCGCCACCACGCCCCCATACAGAAGCGTGTTGCGCCACCCCCATCGGCGCAGCAAAAGCACCACCAACACCGCCGGGATAAACTTGGTGAGCGTGGCCAGCGCCAGGGCCACCGCGCTGGCCCCCTGCCACCCCTTGAAGTGTGCATAAATGGCCAGCAGGATGAAAAACGTCATGAGTGAATCGACATGGGCGCCGTGTGCAAACTCAACCACCATCAGCGGGTTCCAGGCGTAGAGCAAAACCCAGGTCGGCGGCGAGCCAACCAAACGCAGCAAGCGGACCAGCAACAGCGCCGTTAGCAGGTCAAACACGGCAAAGACCGTTTGCATCGCCAGTGCGCTTTCCGGGGCCAGAACGTAGGTCAGCGCAAAGACGCCCTGCGAGACGGGCGGGTAGGGAGAAGCCATCCATTGATGATCAATGCGGGCATGGAGCGGCGTGCGAAGCGGCGCCAGTTCGGCGGCATCCACGCGATAAGCGTAGGGGTTGATGCCCTCGGTAACCAGGCGGCCATCCCACAGATAGCGCCAGACATCACTGGAGAGGGTTGGCGTGGTGGCCAGCAGGGGCAGGCGGAACAGGATCGCCAGCGCGAAGATCAGGCCCAGCGGCACCGCTGGATCACGCAGCAGGCGCCAGGCGAGCAAGCCATACACCACAAACGCGAGCGTCATCAGGGGCACAAATTGGCTACCCTGGCGCGTGAAGTGCTCCAGGCTGGCCATCTGAACAAAGCAGGCCAGCATCACGCCCCCGCCAACGGTCACCATCCGCGCTTGCATGCCTGTTGAGCGTTTCCCTTCTATCTATCCCATGCGGAAGATTATAACCCTTCGTGCGCCAGGTGGCCCTGCCGCCTGGGGTAACCCGTTGCTGGGTAGGCAGATGCTACACCCAAGGCCACCTCAGCCCGCTTAATCCTGGTTCGGTCCCCTGCTGGACGCTCGGGCATCTGTTATGATTGTGGCACACGCCATTGCGGCTCGCTTGATCCCCCTGGACAGATCAAGCAGTCGCCATCGCATGTAGAGACGAGGAGTCATGCAGCGCATTCTGGTCATTGATGACGACCCCGCGATGACGAGCTTGCTCAAACGCGGGCTATCCTACGAAGGCTTTGCTACTGATACCGCCGCGACCGGCAGCGAAGGGCTGGCCATCGCCCGCGAACGCCCGCCAGATCTCATCATCCTCGATATCATGATGCCCGGCCTGAGCGGCCTGGAGGTCCTGCAACGCCTGCGGGCAGTGGATGAACGGCTACCTGTGATCCTGCTCACGGCCAAAGACGCCCCGGCAGACCAGGTTCATGGGTTGGAGCTGGGCGCCAGCGACTACGTGATCAAGCCCTTTACCTTTGAAGTGCTCCTGGCGCGGGTGCGGGTGTTGCTACGCCGCCAGCAAATCGAACGCCCGCCCGTGTTCCGCTATGCCGACCTGAGCCTGGACATGGCGTCCTACAGTGTGGAGCGGGCCGGGCGCCCGGTGGAACTCACCAGCCTGGAGTTCAAGCTGCTGCAAACCCTGCTGGAACATCCCGAGCAGGTGTTGCCCAAAGAAACCCTGCTGGACCGCGTATGGGGCTATGACTTTGGCGGCAACCTCAACGTGGTGGAAGTCTACATCAAGCAACTGCGGCAAAAGCTGGAGTCAGGTGGCGAGCCGCGCCTGATCCAGACCATCCGTGGGGCAGGGTACATCCTGCGGAGGGAATAGGGCGTGTCGCTACGGTCGCATATTGTGATGTGGTTCGGGGGCTTGTTCGTGGTGATCTTCGTCGGCACCATGTTCCTGAGCTACATTTTTCACGTTCGCAACCACTACGACGCACTGGACCATGTGCTGCTCACCAGCGGGAGCTTCGCCGCTGCTGAACTCACCTTTGAGGATGAACAACCCCACCTGTCTCAGTCCACCAGCCCGCTGGGCGTGGCGTTGCGGCTCTACGACCCACAGGGCCGCCTGCTGGAACGCTCCCCCGGCATAGCGGACCTGCCGCTGATCGAGCCGCAAGCGGTGGCAGACGGCGAGGATAGCCCCGCCTATGGGCCGCTGGTGGCGCTGGTCCCGCTTTTTCTGAGCGAGACCCCCCACGCAGAGCAAGGCGTGTTTGACGTGGTGCACGGCGATGAGCAGCGCTGGCGCAACTATGTGCAACCCGTGCAACGCCGGGGCCAGGTGCAGGGCTACGTAGAAACCCTCACGCCCCTGGGCGATCTGGATGCCAGCATCTACATGTTTCGGGTGCGGATGATCCAGCTAAGCCTGCTGGGGCTGTTGGCCATCCTGGTGGGCAGTTGGATCGTCTCGCGGCGGGCAGTGCAGCCAGTGGACCTCATCGCTCGGACCGCGCAGAGCATCACCCGCTCGCACGATTTCTCGCGCCGGGTGCCAGTGCCCCGCCGCCAGGACGAACTCAGCCGCCTGACCACGACCTTTAACGAAATGCTCGAAAGCCTGGAAACCGCCTATCGCACCCAGCAGCGCTTCATCGCGGATGCCTCGCACGAGATGCGCGCCCCGCTCACCGTGATCCAGGGCAACCTGGAATTGCTGCGGCGGCACACGGCCATGCCAGAGGCGGATCGCGCCGAGGTGATCGGCGCAGCAGAACGCGAAGCCCTGCGGCTCACACGGCTGGTTTCGGACCTGCTGACGCTGGCACGGGCGGATTCCGGGTTGCCCATCCGCCACGACAAGGTCGAACTCGATGCGCTGGTGCTGGAGACCTTTCGCGAGGCCAAACAACTGGCCAAAGGGCACGCGCTGGTGATGGAGAGGTTCGAGCCGCTGAGCATGGTGGGAGATCGGGACCGCATCAAGCAGTTGGTCCTGATCTTGCTGGATAATGCGCTACGCTACACCCCTTCGGATGGCCAGGTGGCTGTCCAACTGCGGCAGCGTGGCCAGCACGCAGAAATCGTGGTGCAGGATACCGGGGTGGCATCCCCGCCGAGGCGCTGCCGCACGTCTTTGAACGGTTTTTCCGCGCTGACCCCGCCCGCGCCCGCGACCCCGGCGGCACTGGCCTGGGCCTGCCCATCGCCCGCTGGATTGTGCAGCAGCATAACGGCAGCATTGATCTCCAAAGCACCCCCAACCAGGGGACGACCGTGCGCGTGCACCTGCCGCTCGTCTGATTCCCTCAGCAGCACATCAGGCCATCCTCAGCCATCCATCAGTTTGCCTGGCATATTATTTGTGAAATAAGGTACAGGCAAAGGTCACGATGAAGCAACAACTGAAAGTCCTCATTCTCATTACGCCTCCTCCTGCTCGGTTCGGGGGTGCTGGCCGGCCTGTGGCGCGAGCACGCCGAGCCGCACGCCGTTCGGCAACCGTTGCCCGCCTTTCTGGATAACGCCCCGCCCACCGTGCGCGCTGCCTATCAATATGCCATCGAACACCCCAATGACCTGGCCGCGGTGCCGTGCTACTGCGGTTGCGGGGCAATCGGCCACCGCGATAACCTGGGCTGCTTCGTGAGCGAATTTAACGAAAATGGTCAGGTAGTCCGCTACGATACACACGGGCTGGGTTGCGGCATCTGCGTAGACATCGCGCTGGATGTGCAGCGGCTCCGGGCCCAGGGCAAGTCGTTGCCAGAAGTCCGCAGCTACATTGACGCGGTTTACGGGAGTTTTGGCCCCGGCACCGATACGCCCTTCCCAACTAACGAGGACGCCTGATGACAACCCACGCCATGCACCGTAGCAACCTGCTTCTGGCAGGCATCCTGCTCCTGGCGCTGGTGTGGCTGGCCTTTCCGCCAGCCACATCCGCCACCACCACCCGGCACATTCATCTGGACATGACCCAGTTTGAATTTACGCCCAGCCGGATCCAGGTCAACCAGGGCGATCACGTCATCATCACCCTGACCTCCTCCGATGTGGTGCACGGCTTCTACCTGGATGGCTACGAAATCCAGCAGCGCGTTGAGCCCGGCATCCCGCAGCAGATCGAATTCGTGGCGGACCGCAGCGGCAAGTTCCGTTTCCGCTGCTCGGTGAGCTGTGGCAGCCTGCACCCCTTCATGATCGGGGAGCTGGTGGTGGCCTCTAACACCAGCTACTATGGCGCCATCGGCCTGGTCTCGGTTGCCCTGGCTGGCCTGTTGATCTATCTGTGGCAATTCAAGGCTGAACCCCATGAGCAAATGCCTGCCTAAGGCCCCTGACCCTGCCGCCCCGACCAGCGCAGGTCGGTCCTGACCACCCGTTTCAGATGAATTGAGTAACGAGCCATGTTCAACCTGAACCGCCCTATCGAACTCACCGAACGGCTACCGATTTTGAAGCCCATCCTGAAGTCGCGCCTCTTCCAGCCGGCCTTGATGATGATCACGCTGGCTGGCTTCACGCTTGCCATTCTGACTGGGCTGCTGGGCACGCCAGCCGGAAACCGCAATTTTGGCATCGTCTTTGTGTGGATCGTGTGGTGGGGCTTGCTGATCCTGGTCCTGATCCCTTTCACCGGGCGGGCCTGGTGCGCGGCCTGCCCCATCCCGGCCCCTGGCGAATGGTTGCAGCGGCGCGGCATCATCAACCGCACCCGAGGGCGGCTTAGCTCGATGCGCTGGCGTTGGCCGCGCCGCTTCAGGAACATGTGGCTGCAAAACTTTGGCTTCCTGAGCATGGCCATCTTTAGCACCATCATCCTGACCCGGCCTGCGGTGACCGCCTGGGTGCTGCTGGGCTTCATCCTGATCGGCATCGTGCTGAGCATCCTGTATGAAAACCGCGTCTTCTGCCGCTATGTCTGCCCGGTGGGGGGGTTCATCGGCCTCTATTCGATGGTTTCTCCCATGGCGCTACGCGTGCGCGACCCGCAAGTGTGCGTGGATCATAAAACCAAGGATTGCGTGACCGGCAACGCCAACGGCTATGGCTGCCCCTGGATGCTGTACCCCGGCAAGCTAGAGCGCAACGCCTACTGCGGCATGTGCATGGAGTGCATCAAGACCTGCCCGCACGACAACATCGTCATCAACCTGAGCGCGCCGGGGGGCGACCTGCTGGTGGCCAAAGAACGCAAACTGGATGAAGCGTACAAAGCTTTCATCATGCTGGCCTGCGCGTTGATGTACTCGGCGGTTTTGCTGGGCCCCTGGGGCTGGCTGAAGGGCTGGGCCAACATGAACACCCTGCCCCACTGGCTGCTATATGCCGCTGGTTTTCTGCTCGTCAACCTGGTGGGGCTGCCGGGCCTGTTCTACCTGACCACGGCGGTGGCCAGACGCTTGGCGGGCCAGCAGGCCCCCACCAAACGTTTGTTCATCGACTACGCCTACACGCTCATCCCGCTGGGCCTGGCCGCCTGGGTCGCCTTTAGCTTTGGGTTTGTGCTCATCAACGGGAGCTACGCCCTGGCGACCGCCTCTGACCCCTTTGGCTGGGGCTGGAACCTGTTTGGGACCGCCGATGCCCCCTGGACCCCGCTGGGTTCCGGGTGGGTTCCCTTCCTGCAAACCGGCGTCCTGACGATTGGCCTGCTGTTTAGCACCAACATCGGCTACAAAATCGCCCGGCAGCACAGCCAGACCCACCAGCAGGCCATGCGCGCTCTGCTGCCACTGGCGGGCTTTATGCTGCTCATCGTCCTGATCTTCTTACGTTTATACCTGGGGTAAAGACATGCTGCGCGAATGGATGGCTCGACTGTGCGTTACGCTGATCATCATTGGTTTGCCGGGGGCTGCCCTGGGCTATCAGAACGGC
Source organism: Anaerolineae bacterium (assembly GCA_012031655.1). Lineage (GTDB taxonomy): Bacteria > Chloroflexota > Anaerolineae > Aggregatilineales > J027 > JAAUUD01. Next base: position 5,848 of record JAAUUD010000170.1, read on the forward strand.
ATCCGCCCCCAACAGGCTCAGGCCCGCGTGATTGACATCAAAGCAGCCGCGCCGGAGGCAGGCGGGTTTAGCCCGGCCAACATCCGCGTGGCAGTGGGCGAAACCGTGACCCTGCGCTTTAGCAGCCCGGATGTTACCCACGGCATCGCCTTTAGTTCGGAGCTGGGCGCAGAAGTGATCGTGGTGGACCCAGGGCAGGTCAGGTCCATCACCCTGACCTTCGACCAGCCCGGCCACTACGTCTACTACTGCAACATCTGGTGCGGCGCCGACCACTGGCGAATGCGCGGCATCATTGAGGTGTACGACCCAGCCAAACCCGGTTGGTTGCCACCCGCCCAACCCGATTCCGTGATCGCCAACCTGGCTGCGGAAGGGGTGAACATCGATGCCAACCTGCACGGCATGCATGGGATGCCCAACAACCCTGCAACAGCCAGCGAACCGACCCTGCCGGCAACCGCTAGCCCCTCCGCAGAGCGCGGCGCAGCACTGCTGGCCCAGGTTCAGGTTGCGGCGGATCTGCGCGACCTGAGCTGGCGGTCCACCCTCACGCCAGAGCATATGCTGCACACCCTGATGCAGGATAATCCCGCAGTGCCAGTGGAAGGGCTGGTCGATGTGGTGGCGGCGCTCTGGCTGCTGGAACGCCCCACTGCCAACGCAGAGACCATCCAGCGCTATAACCAGAACTGCGCCGCCTGCCATGGCATCGACGGCAGCGGAGATGGCTTTGCTGCCGCGCAAACCGCCGCCCCACCGCCGGACTTCACCGACCCCGCCTATATGTTCAGCCTGCGCGATGATGTGCTATACGCCAAAACCCGGCGTGGCGGCATGGGAACAGACATGCCGAACTTTGGCACCCTCTTTAGCCAGGCCGAAACCTGGGCGCTGGTCGATTACCTGCGCCAGCTGAGCGCCACCGCGCCTGCCCGCTGAGGGTGCTGGTCGTTGTAAGCCTGTCTGCTCTCGGCTATGATGATCGGAATGAAAGACGCGCCCTCTCCGCTGCTGCGTCTTCCGCTGGCCAACCAGACGGTGTCCTCGTGGTGACCCGTATCCTGCTTTTTGTGGCCTTACAGGGTTGGATGGCTCAGCGCATGATGAGCTATCGCCTGGTCCAGAGTGCACGGGAAACCCGCCAACGCCAGGCAGGCCACCTCGCCACGACGCTGGAAGGCTGGTTCGCGGGGCAGCAGGTCAGCTTGCAGGTCTGGCAGAGGCAATACCCGCGCAGACGCACTCCAGGGCATGGCCGAGGTTCGGGCGGGGCTACTGTTTACCTGGGCGAAGGATTGATCTTGTTCGATACGCCACGCTGTGCCTGGGATCGAATTCCAGAAGCTATTGAGGGAGTTCTTGAGCCTGGAAGAGGTGCTGAATAATGCAAGATATACCTGATTTCTTTCGTTTTTTTGTGTGGCGTTTAACTGTGGTACTTGCTAATAGGTCTTTTATTTTTTGTATTACCGGAACGAATGATAATTAGAGGTCGCTTCACATTCATGGATCCGAAAGATACCTTTTGCTCTGGGGTATTTTATCCTTTTC
>JAAUUD010000171.1 GCA_012031655.1 Anaerolineae bacterium
CCCCAGCCCCCACGCCAGACTCACTTCTTGCTGCGGAAACACCCACACCCTCTGCCGAAGCACCCCGCCTGGCCGTTCCTCTGGCTGAAGAGCCCGGCTTGCCCGTGGCTGAAGAACCCATCGGCGAATGTGCCGACGCCGCCCTGGCGACCATCGAAGACCTGGCCGGGGTTGACGAACGCATTTATGCACGCGTCACCTGCGAAGGGTCCAGCGGTTGGCTTCCCGCCGAGATGCTTTATGGCCCGGTGCAGCTTCCCGCAGGGGACGAACTCTTGCTGGGGGAACGCGCTGTGATTGGCTTTAACCAGCGCGGTATTTACCTTTCTGTCCAGATTGTGGATATTCAAGGGCCGTCTGGTGGGGCGGATGTCATCGCCGGGGAGTGTGCCTACGATAGTTTGAGCGGCGAACCTGCCTCCGCCACGGTGGAAGGGGTGGGCTACACCCGAGACTCGCGCGGGGCGGTGGTCGATGTGTTCTATCGGGTAAGTTGCGCCGCGCCTTCCGGCGAGGTCGTCAGCGGTTGGATCAGCCAGCGGCGCGCAGCAGGAGGCTAAAGCATGCTCAAATACGTCATCAAACGCATTCTGATGGGCATACCGGTGCTGTTTGCTATCGTGGTGGTGACCTTTGCGTTGGCCTATGCCCTACCGGGTGGCCCTTTCGACAGCAGCAATCAACGTCCCCTGCCGCCGCACATCCGCGCCCAGCTAGAGCAGAAGTTTGGCTTGCAGAAGCCGGTCTTTTTCAACCTGCCAGACGATGGCTCCGGCTCCGAAACCGTCTGGGGCGATACCTTCAGCGTCAAGGGCTATGTCGGGGTGGGCTTCACCGAGCAGCGCTTCGAGCGGCCCGCTGGGGCAGGCATCCGCCTTTTGGGAGAATACGACCTCATTGACAATGGCGCGCCCAATTGCCTGGGCCAGCGCAGCGAACCGGGCTGGGCCTTGCTGGCTCGCCGGCAGGAATGCGTGGTTACGGGCGGCAACGTAAACCAGACCTTTGCTGAAGTGCGCGAGCGTTGGTCGCTGGACCTGTTCGACGCCCAATTCTGGATTTATCTGGGTAACGTGCTGCAACTGGATTTCGGCCCTTCCCTGAACCTGGCCAACGTGCAGGAAAACCGCCAGGTTATTGATGAAATTCAGGAGCGCGTGCCCGTTTCGATCCAGCTGGGCGTGTTCGCTACCCTGATCGGTTTTGGCCTGGGGATCCCGCTGGGGGTGGCGGCGGCGGCCTATCACAACACCCTGATTGACCAGGGACTGACCTTTTTTGCGGTGCTGGGCGCGTCCATCCCCGGGATTGTGCTGGCGCCCATCCTCATCTTGATCTTTGCGGTGGAATTGAGCTGGCTGCCGGTGGCTGATCCGCTGGTCTGGCAGCAGGGCAGCAGCGTTTTCTGGCCCTATGTGCGCGCTTTTCTGCTGAGCTTCTTCTGGCTGGTGTTCGTGTTGCGCCTGGTGCCGGACTTCTGGCATTGGATGCTGCGTCGGCGGATGGGGCTACAGAAACTGGGCGGTGGGCTTGGTTTGCTGGCCTTTGCTGGTGCGTTGTTCTGGCTGGGCCTGGAGTGGATGCGCGTGCTGGAAGGGCAAGCCGCCGCCCGCGCTTTGCTGCCGGACTATTCCCGCGCGCTGGTGCTGCCCGTCCTGACGATTGGTCTGGGGGCCAGCGCCGGGATCGCTCGCCTGACCCGCGCCAGCCTGTTGCAGGTGCTCAACGAGGACTACATCCGCACGGCCCAGGCCAAGGGCCTGCGCGACCGCACCATCCTGTACTTACACGCCCTCAAAAACTCGATGATCCCCGTGGTGACTTCGCTGGGCGGGGTGCTGGTGGGCATCGTCAGCGGTAGCTTTATCGTAGAGCTGATCTTCTCGATCCCCGGCATGGGCGACATCTCCATTATTGCGGTCAACGCCCGCGACTACACCATGATCATAGGGGTGAACATCTTCTACTCATCCCTGCTCATCCTGGGTAACATCTTGGTGGATGTGGTTTACACCTGGCTCGACCCGCGCATCCGGCTGGATTGAGCTTGTCGATTTGCGCTGACTGGCTACAATCGAAGAAAATTGGGCAGGACCAATCAACAGGATGGGCGCATGACGGGTTTTGGCCGCTTGGACATCTACCGGCCCGAAAGCAATGTCGAGAACTTCTTCCTGACCCAGGAAAACACGGCGCTGGGGCGGCAAACGGGTAACGATCTGGTGATCGACCGCAACGGCATCTCGCGTTACCATGCCGTGCTAAAGTATGCAGACCAGCAAATGACCCTGATCGACCTGGAGTCGGTCAACGGCACCTACGTTGATAGCATACGGCTGGCCGCCAACGAACCGCGTGTGTTGCGCGGTGGCGAAGAAATCCAGATGGGCGACGTGCGCTTGATCTATTACCCACTGGCGGCGCTGGAGGAAACCTCGCCCAGCGTGCCAGAAGACAGCGACCGCCACCTCCAGAACGACCACCTGATGGTCTATGTCAATAAGCCCGATATGGTGGTGGTGCCGGGTTCCCATACTGAGATGGTGATCTTGCTGGAAAACCGTACCCAGGCTGAGGAGCGCTATCAACTGGGGGTGAGTGGCATCCCGGATGAGTGGGTGCGACTGGAGCGGCGCGAAGTGGCGCTGGATGCTGGCGAGCAAACCCAGCTCATTGCCACCATCAAGCCCGCCCGCCGCAGCGACACCCACCCCGGCGATTACCCGCTCAAGCTCACGGTGACGCCCAAGAGCGCGCCAGAAGGGGTGCTGGCGGTCGATTTTATGCTGAAGATCGGCGCCTTTAGCGGTTATGGGGTGGTGATGGTCACCCCACAGACCGAAGGCAAGACGCCTTTTCAAGCGCATGTGCATAACCACGGCAACAGCCCGCTGAACGTCAACTTTCGGGTGATTGACCCGGGCGGGGCTTTGCACGCGCAGCTCAGTGCGGAGGATGTGACCTTGACCGCCGGGGAACGGCGCGTGGTGGAAGGGACGCTGCGCCCCCAGCGCGGTTGGCTGTTTGGCAGCCCACGCACCTATAAATTCGACCTCATCACCCTGGCCCGGGATGCCTCTGGCTTTCAGGCGGCGGTGACCGGACAATATAACTCGCGTCCGATGTTGCCGGGTTGGCTGCCTGTGCTGGCGATTCCGCTGGTCGCGCTGGTGGTGATTGCTGCTGGCGGGGCCTTGCTGGCCTTGCTCAGCGCAGCCAGTGATGACCCACCCCCGCCGCCCTCAGTTCGCGCCTTTATGGTGACTGATGCGCTGGCAGATGTGGAGCTGGGCGAAGATGTTCAGCTTGAATGGTCGGTGGCCAACGCGGAGAGCCTGGTGATCACCTATGGCCGCCCGCAGCAGCCCCCCCCAGGACGATCGAAGTTGACCCTGAAGCACAGAATTACCGCCTGCAACTGGCCTCCTCTGGGGTCTATACCATCAGCCTGTTGGCCGAAAATGAAGAAGGCACCGCCCGCGAAAGCCTGCTCATCAGCGTGCTACCAGAAATTCGCCTGCTGAGCGCCGAACCCAGCGTGCTGGTGCAGGATGTGCAGCAGGACCTGCGCCTACGCTGGGAGTTCTATGGCGCCACGCTGCTCGACAATCAGCCGGACGCAGTGCTGGAAAGCCAGCAATTGCCAGCAGTTTCTGGCGTGGGCCTGTCTACCAGCGGCTTAGCGGTGTACAGCGTGCGCCCCAGCGGGAGCGTGGGCATTACCCTCTTTGTGCGGGGCGAGGATGGCACCGAAAACACCCGCACCTTGCAACTAACCTTTGAGCCGCCGCGCTGTGTGCTCTCTAACCCCAGCGCTCAGGTCTACGCCGGCCCGGGCGAGGCCTACCCGGCCCGCGAAACCCTCTCTGAACAGCCCCTGGCGGTTCAGCCGCAGGCCCGCGATTCGCGCAGCGAGTGGTTGCAGCTTCGCACAGAAGAAGGCGCCACCGAACCGCCCGATTGGGTGCGTGTGGCAGACTTCACCTGCCAGAACTTCCGCGTCAACCAGCTGCGTGTGGCGGAGGACATCCCCCCGCCACCTACCCCGGAGCCAACCCCAGAACCTACGCTCCAACTGACCCCCAGCGTGCTGCCGAGAACCCCAGGCCGCACGCCCACACCCCTGCCGCCCACACCACAAAGGACGCCCTCACCATGAGTAAGCATGTGCTTCATCTGGCCCTGTTGCTGGCCTTGCTGCTGCCTGCCTGGGCCAGCGCACAAACGCCGCCGATTGATGATGACTTTGCCGCCGCTCTGCGCCCGGCCTTTCAGGCGGACCTGGCAGCCTACCCGGACCTCCCACGCTATACCGGTACTTTTCGTTTGACCGTAGACCCGCAGCAGGCCGCGCTCGAAGGGGCGATGCGCCTGGAATATACGAACATCACCGGGGAACCGCTGGACCGGCTGGTGCTGCGCCTCTACGCCAACCTGGAGCAGACCTTTGGCGGCCAGGCCAGCCTGGAAAACCTGCGCGTCGATGACCTGCCCGTGCCGCCCACCATCGACGCAACGCGCTCGGTGGTGGATGTGATTTTGCCTGAACCGCTGGCCGTGGGCGCCACAACCCGCATCGACTTTGACTATCGCCTGATGGTGCTGGCCGGGCGACAGCGCCTCTATAACCAGCTTAGCTATCTGGAAGAGGAAATCGCGCTGGCGAACGCGCTACCCCTGCTGGCGGTCTACGAGCCAGGGCGGGGTTGGTGGCGCGAGGCGGGGCATGTGCAGGGCGATGCAGTGTTTAGTGCCACGGCACACTTTGACATTACCCTGACGGCGCCCGCTGACCTGCGCGTGATCACCTCTGGTACGGTGATCAAGGTGCAGCCAGGCGAGGGGGTGAACACTTTGCGGGCGGTGGCGCCGCTAATGCGCGACTTTGCCATTATGGCCGGGCCAGATTACCAGACCGTGACCGGCAACCAGGGCGAAGTCACGATTGACATCCATTACATGACTGGCGATGCAGCGCTGGCCCAGCAGGTGTTGGCCATCACCCAGGCGGCGGTTGCTGCCTTTGAGGCTGCCTACGGCCCCTACCCGCACAGCGAGCTAGACGTGGTAGAAACGCTGACCTCCGCCGGAGGCATTGAATATCCCGGCTTGATTGTTGTGGCGCGGGACTTCTGGAACGCCACCACCCCTTTTCTGGAAATCATCACGGTGCACGAGGTAGCGCACCAGTGGTGGTATAGCCTGGTGGGGAACGATCAGGTGATCTTCCCGTGGATTGATGAAGCCCTGGCGGATTACAGCGTTGCGCTCTACTTTCTCTCCCTGAATGGTGAAACAGGCTACAACGAAGTGCTTCAGTTCTACCGCCAGCAATACCAACCCTTCGAGCAGAACTTCGGCGCTCGCCCGATTGGCGAACCGGCCTCAGCTTATACGTTAGAAGGCTACGCCGCCATTGTGTATCGCAAGGGCGCTATTTTTATGGACACCCTGGCCCAAACCCTGGGTCGCGACACCTTTCTGGCTGCGCTGCGCAACTTTGCGGAGCAGAATCGCTACGGCATCGCCACCCCTTTTGATCTGCAAAGCGCGCTGGAAGGCGCCGCCGGGCAGGAACTCGACCCGCTCTTTCTGGAATGGGTCGGCTATAGCAACTAACTTCTCAAAAAAACAGCGTATGCGGTGTGCAGGGCGGCTCCACTGGGGCCGCCCTTGTGCGTTTGCCGGGTACGCGCTAGGGCGCATCCGGGCAGGGGGTGTTCTCGATGAGGGCATTCCCGGCGGCAGAGCGGTTGATCCAGCCCTCAATGGTGACGGTATCCAGCGTATAGGATACAAAGTACCAGATGTTGCCATCAGCAATGTCTTCCTGCTGGGTGATGACCTCCATCGTGGTGTTGGGGAGCGCTGTGGCCAGGCGGGTTGAACGGTTGCTGGGGCGGGGCCGACGGAGCCGACGGGACTTGAGGAGGCGCCATGCCGTTGTTTGAGATGCCCGCGGATGCGCTCGACAAGGTGTACGCGCGGAGCGTGTTCGAGCTTGCGGAGTACCGCGGAGGCGAGGGCGAGGTGAAGCGTCTGGCGGGCGAGCTCGATGAGCTTGTGCTGCTGGCGCGGTCGGACGAGCGGTTCGGGGAGTTTCTCTCGAGCGTCTGATCCCGAGCAGGACCGCGAGCGTCGCTGCGGGCGGTGTTCAACGGGCGGGTGAGCGATCTGCTGCGTCGATTTCCTGCTGCTGCTGAACCACAAGGGGAGGCTTTCGCGGCTGCTGTCGATCGTGACGGCGTACAAGGCGATGGTGCAGGATCGTTTCGGGGTGGTGGAGGTGACGGTGTTTGCGAGGCTGCCGGTGCCGAGCGATCAGATGGAGCGGATCCGCGAGCACCTGCAGCGGCATCTGCATGGGCGGGAGGTGCGCGTGCACAACCAGCGGGACGAGCACATGGTGGGGGGGATCAAGATGCAGATCGGCGACCGCCTGTACGACGACAGTTTCCGGACGATGCTCCGCCACATGCGCGAACTGATCCGCGAGGACGGGTCGGCGGTGATCAAGAGCCGGGGCGGAGAGATGATCGACGCGGGGGCGGTAGCCTTGCGCGTGCAGCGCGGGCAGCCGCGGACACGGTGAACCAGATCGACGGACCAATCGGCAGACCACGAACGACCCATCAAGCGACCGGCGACCAGCGAGAGCGACGACCATGAAGATCAAGACCGACGAGATCACAAGCGTTCTGAAGCACGAGATCGAGCAGTATTCGCACCGGCTGGAGGTCAGCGATGTCGGTCGCGTGATCGAAGTCGGCGACGGCATCGCGCGGGTCTACGGGCTCGCCAACGCGATGGCGGGCGAGCTGCTCGAGTTCCGGACCGCCAAGGGTGCCATCCGCGGGCAGGCGATGAACCTTGAACTCGACACCGTCGGCGCGGTGATCTACGGCGACTACCTCTCCATCAAGGAGGGCGACGAGGTCGTGTCGACGGGGCGGCTGCTCGAAGTGCCCGTCGGGCCCGAGCTGCTGGGCCGCGTGGTGGACCCGCTGGGCAATCCGATCGACGGCGGGGCGCCGATCAACACCAAGCAGACCCGCCCGATGGACATCATCGCGCCGGGCATCGCGTTGCGGCAGCCGGTGAAGGAGCCGCTGCAGACCGGCATCAAGGCGATCGACGCGATGATCCCGATCGGCCGGGGTCAGCGCGAACTGATCATCGGCGACCGCAAGACGGGCAAGACCGCGGTCGCGGTGGACACGATCATCAACCAGAAGCAGTACTGGGGCACCGAGTCGGCGGTGGTGTGCATCTATGTCGCGATCGGTCAGAAGGAATCGACCGTCGCGGGCGTTGTGGAACAGCTTCGCACGCACGGCGCGATGGAGTACACCATCGTCGTGTCCGCGGGCGCGTCCGACCCGGCGCCG
>JAAUUD010000172.1 GCA_012031655.1 Anaerolineae bacterium
ACCCACGAAGTTCCCGATGTGGAGGCTCGACGCAGACGGGTCGATCCCGTGATAGAGGGTCACCGGGCCCTCGGAGAGCCGACGGGCCAGCGCTGCTCGATCGGTGGAGTCCTGGAAGAGGCCTCGGGCCTCGAGATCATCGAGTACGGCCGCACCATCGGGCACCGGGCACGCTCCTGGGCGCTCACTTCCACCCGGGCTCCCTCCGGCGTGTACTTGAGCGCGTTGTTCAGCAAATTACTCAGCGCGCGGCGTAGCTTATCGCCATCCACGGGTACCACCTGGGGCACCGATGGCACCTGAACGCGCAACGTCTGATCTTTGGCACGCGCCAGCGGCATGAAGTCCTGGTAAAGCTGCACCACCATCTGGCATAAATCGGTCGGCACAAAGCGGTAGACCAGCGCGGCGGGTTCGTCCAGGTGAGCCATCATCAACATGTCCGAAATCAGGCTCTCCAGCCGATCCACCTGAGCGTGGATGTTGCGCAAGCGCTCGCGGTGGTCGATCTGCGGGGCGCGCTCGATCAAGTAGGTGCTGGTGCGCAGGATGCTCAGCGGCGTCATGAGGTCGTGCGAGGCATCGCTGATGAATTGTTGCAGCACCTTCACGCGCTCCTGTTCGGCCAGCAATTGCACGCGCTGGGCGGCGGCGCGGTGGCGTTCGGTGATATCCCGCACCACAGAGAGAATCTGGTTCTCGCCAAAGGGCACCACATGGGCTTCAAAATAGTGAAGGCCATCCGGCAATTCCAGCGGATATTCAATCTGCTGACGGGTTTTCCCCTGTGCCACCTGCTGAAACACAGCCAGCACTTGGGTAGCCATCGGTTCGGGGAGCACCTCCCGCACATGCTTGCCAATGAACTGCGCCAGCGGCAAGAGCGGCTGCACCTCTGTTGGCGTGTAGCATTCCAGGTAAACCCCTTCCAGGCTGTGCACAAACAGCAAATCGGGGATGTTTTGCAGCAAGGCCTGGGTGCGCTCCTGGCTAAGCTGCAACGACCGCCGGTTATGCACCCGGCCCAGATAGGCGCTAAACACCTCTGTGGCGGTGGAAAGCAGGCTCCACTGCGCGGCGTCAGGGGTGTGCAGGGTGCGGCAATAGTCAAACCCCAGAAAGCCGTACCACTGTTCCAGGCGATAGAGCGGCACGATCACGACCGACTGCACCTCCTCAGTCTCTAGCGCATGCCGCACCGCCGGGATAGGCATCTGCCCGGTGTGCCTGTGGTAAACCTTGCCCACCGAAAGGCACTCGAACAGCGCTGGGTCGAAGCTGGTATAGTCCAGGGTTTGCCAGGTTAGGTTCGGCAGGCTAGGCGCGATGTCCGGGGCGCAGTGCTCGTGGGCCATGCGCACCATCAGGCGCCCCGCGCCCGCGCTATAGTTCTCAAAAATATAGGCGCGGTCGGCCCCGATCCCCCGGCGAATGTGGTCCAGCGCTTCGGGGACGGTTTCGCTGGTGATCTGGTCTCGCAGGAGCGTCTGCGCGCAATGGGCCAGGCTCCCCTGTAGCGCAAGCTGCTTACGCAGGGCGGCTTCTTGTTGCTTTTCATCAGTGATGAGGCGCACGGTGGCCAGCAATAGCCCCGGCGGCCCGTTTTCTTGCAACGGAGAAACCGTGATCTGAGTCCAGACCAACGCCCCCTGCGCATCAAAGGCGCGCACCTGCAAAACATGTGGCTGAGCCGCTGCCGAAAGTGAAAAAATCTGCTCCTGAAAGGCCAGGAAAGCCGCATGGTCTGCCGGGTGCACCACGGCAGGACCTCGGGCAGCTCCAGCGCTTCGAGCGGGTGGCCCAGCACCTCCTCTCGGCTCACATATTCCACGCTGCGTGTTTCAGGATTGACCAGAAAAATAGTGTCTGGCACCTGCTCCGCCAGGCGCCGAAAACGTGCTTCGCTGGCCTGCAAGTGCTCGGCCTGGGCCTCGCGTTCGCGCAGGTTGCGCTGGCGTACGGCGGTTGCAGCCACAATGGTGGTGCTCAGCAAAGCCAGGGTGATCAACCCTTGTAGCACGGCCCCGTGCGCAAGGGTTGTGTACATGGCAAAGTAAATGACGGTTGGCACCCCCGCCAGCGCAAGCAACGCCACCCAACGCGCCCTCAAAAACAAACTGGCTCCCAGAATAGGCAACAACAGCAGGAGAAAGGAAAAAGCATCTGGGCGCCGCACCAGGGCCACCTGGCTGCTCAGCACCCCAGCCACCAGCCAGGCGCCAAGTGCCAGGCGGTAGAAGCGCGTCCGACTGAGCAGGTAGAGCATGCTCCCCAGCGCCGCCCCGCTTGCCAGCCACACCAGGTGAACTTCGCGGTGCAGGCTGGGGTTAAGGATCAGGCAGGCGACCAGCACCTCCACCACAACCACCAGATTGGCCAGCATCACCGTAGAAAGCAACCGCGCTTCTTCACGCTGATGCGAAACGGTTACAGCGGCAGTTGGCGCGGTGAGCCTGCTCAACCCTTGCCAGCTCCGCGCCACGATTCTGCTCATGCGATTTTCCTGGGTTGATCTCGCGTGCATGTGCGTCTCCTGGGCGCCTGGGCGGACTGCATAACGTCTTTACGTAACGTAACATAGCGTACTTCAAGTTATTGTACCGCGAAAGTTGCGCCCCAATGCTACCGCAAGGTTTGGCATGTGCTAACACGCGCCCCAATTGGGGTATAATGTCGCGCACCATTCCGTGCAGCATCGCCCACCGAGGAGCCCATATGCCCAGCTTACCCTATACCCTGGTCGATGTATTTACCGAGCACCCCTTTGGCGGTAATCCCCTGGCGGTCTTTGTGCTGGATCCCCCGCTGCCACCAGAACGCATGCAACAGATTGCCCGCGAACTCAACCTTTCGGAGACGACTTTTGTCCTGCCGCCACCAGATGCACAGCAGGCTGATTATCACGTTCGCATTTTTACGCCGGGCCGCGAGGCTTCCCATGGCGGGGCGACCCCACTGTGGGCACCGCTTTTGTGCTGCAATTGATGGGGCACATCCCGGCGCAGGGGTCGGTGCGCTTTCTGGAGGGGGTCGGCGTGATCCCGGTGCAACTGGCGGATGGCTTCATTGAAATGCAGCAGCCTATGCCGCATTTTGGGCCCGTCTGGGCGGGGGAGGACCGCGCCTGGGTCGCGGAACTGCTTTCGCTGGGCGAAGCCGACCTGCTGCCCAACGCCCCTGTTCAGGAAGTCTCGACCGGCGTTCCCTTTCTTTATGTCCCCTTGCGGGATGCCGAAGCCGTGGCCCGTGCCAGCGTGCGGCTGGACCTCTGGAATGCGCGCCTACGCGGCCAGCCTGCCGAGCAAGTGGTGGTGTTTTGCCGCCAGACCGTTCAGCCGGACGCCAACGCTCACTGTCGCATGTTTGCCCCGGCGATGGGCATTTCCGAAGACCCCGCAACAGGCGCCGCGGCGGGCCCGTTGGGCGCCTATCTGGTGGAATATGGCTGGGCAGAAGCCGCGCCTACGGCCCGTATCCTCTGTGAACAGGGGTTTGAGATGGGCCGCCCCAGCTTGCTCACCGTGCACATTACGCGGGAAGCCGGGCGCTATACCACAGTGCGGGTCGGCGGGCGTTGCGTCAAGATGGGGGAAGGGCGCTTGCTGCTCTGAGGGGGGACTAAAACAGCCGAATCACGCTGTCGGTCATCCACCAATCTTTACAGGGTGGGTTGGGCTGGCGACTGAGGATGAACAGGTAGCCCAGCAGTTGCCCCTCGGGCGTCACGATGAGGACCTGCTGTTGGGCCTGCGTGCCGCCAACCTGCAACAGGCCAAACTGGACTTGCTGACACTCCAGCAACGGGTGGTAGAGCGGGTTCATCACCATCTGAACAAAGCGCTCCAGCGGGCCCGTATGCGCTTTATTATCTGGCGAGGCAAAATCGTAGACGATTGCAAGCCCGCGATTGTTGCCCAGTTCATGATTGCGGCGCATGGCTTCGATCTGAATCCGCACCACCTCTTGGGGCGAAAGGTCCGGGCCGCTCTCGCACCAGCAAGTCATCCTGCATTTCGGTTTGCCCCGTGTGCTGAACCGCTACTCTAGCTAGATTGTAGGCACGCCAGGGCGTTCTTGACCACTTCTCCCACTGTGCGCCCCTCAAACTTGGGTAACCGGGTGGGCCGTTCATCCTCCACCAGTGAACCCAGATGTGGCAAGGCACTGGCGCATCCAATCCGCGCCAGGGCATCTGCCAGTTCCGCGCATTGATCCGCGTTGCTGCCGGGCAACAAGGCGCACAGGCGCGGCACCGCCCCCACATCGCGGATTTTGCCCAGGGCCACAATCGCTGCTCGGCGCGTCAGCCAGTCGGGGTCATAGAGCGCGGCCAGCAGGTCTGGCACAGCGCTGGGGTCGCCAATCTCGCCCAGGGACCACGCGGCAGCCTGGCGCACTTCTTCCTTACGGTGGTAAAGGGCTTGTGTCAGGCGCGGGATCGCCTCTGGCCCGCCCTGGGCACCCGTAGCAGCAGCGGTCACGCTGCGGATTTTGCGCTGTGGCGAGCGATCCGGCAGACTCATCGTTCAGGTCTCCTGATGAAGGCAAGGTGTGTTTGATGCGCCATTTGTAGCGCAGGCTGGGGGGCCTGGCAAGCAGCCAACCCGCCTTGACGCGCCACCAGGCCAGGAGTATGGTAAGGGAAAACTGACGCGCGCATAAGGCGAGACCATCCTATGCCAAACCGATTTTTGCGCCTGGCTCTGGCCAGTTGGGGGGGATTTCTACTTGTTGCTGCCAGCCTCCTGATCTTTATGCGTCAAAACGCCACCATTACCCCCTACATCCTTTATGACCAGCGCGAGGCGGGTTTTGGCACCATCATTCGGCGTGACCTGAGCACCCGCACCAGGCTCCCCCTCACCGACCGCCGCCTGGATGCCAGCACGCCCTTCTGGTCGCCTGGCTATCGTTGGGTGGCCTTTCAGGAACGCACGCTGGATAGCAACAATATCCTGCGCAGCACCATCAGCCTGATGTACCCAGACGGCAGCCACCAACGACGCCTGACCAACCCCATGCTCAACGGGCATTGGCACCTCCACGGCTGGTCACCGGATGGGCGCTGGCTGCTGGTAACCTCCGCCGGGAACTATCTGGATAGCGAAATCTTCCGCATTCACGCCACCACCGGCGCTATCCGAGCCATTACACGCAACCAGGTAGAAGATCGTTACCCGGCCTGGTCACCCGATGGGCGCTGGATCGCTTACATTTCGAACCAGAGCCGGCAGGACGACCTCTATCGGGTGAGCATTGACGGCCAGCAAATCGAGCGCCTGACCCGCGATGCAGCCCGCGAGGCCCTGCCAACCTGGTCACAGGATAGCGTCTGGGTGGTCTTTGCCGCGCACACGGGTCGCGGCGTGGACCTGTACCGGGTTGCAGCGGCAGGCGGCCCCTCTCAGCGGCTCACCTTTCTGGAAGCCGGGTCGATCTCGCTGCCGCAGCGCGCGCCGGGGCAGGACCGTTTTGCCTTCACCCTGCTGTTGCCGCGCCAGAGCCAGCGCCAGTTGATGCTGATCGATGGCGATGGGGGAAACTTAACGCTCGCCAGCCATCAGAGCGTCATTGGCGACCCCATCTGGTCCGCAGATGGGCGCTGGCTCTATTTTTTTAGCCCCAACCCGGTGGACCGTAGTGTGGAGGACCTCTACCGGGTGGCGGCCAATGCCAGCGCGCCGGGGCAGGTGGTCGAAACAGCCGTGGCGAGCGCCAGTGCGCGCATCAGCCCGGCCCCTCTGGTGAACCTGAACTTCCACACAGCCCCCCTCTTGCTGGCGTGCTTTTCTATTCTGGGGCTGGCAGGCCTGCTACGCCTTCAGGATCGCTCTGGATGAGCAGCGCGCGGCGTTCCGCCAACCAGGCTTCGGCTTCGCACAGGTCCATAAACAGCCGGATTGTGGCCAGCAGACGTTCTGGCACCTGCCGCAGAAAGGCTTCCAGAAAGCGCATCCCCAGCGAGTCCGGCACATGCACAGCGGTGCTTTCTACCAGACCAGGCGGCGTTGCGATGATGAGCCGAACGGCCTTCGATGCAAAGTAGGGTGTGGGAACCAGGCCCGGCGCCACCAGGATCAGGCGCTGGAGGTGTCCCCCCTGCTCAATGTAGATCAGGTCATGCCGGCGAGACGTTTCTACATAGCAATCCACAGCCTCGCGCGTGGGGCGGGCAAACCCATAAACCCACACCCCATCGGCGCGTTGCTCCGAGGCAAAAGGTGGCGTGGCAAGCCCTGGTAGTTGTTTTTTCATGGTCGTTTTGACGCTCCCATCCCCAATGGTATCTTTACCCTAGCACGCCCACAGAGGGTTGTCTATCGGTCGTGCATTTTTTGTGACAAAAGTCATTTTCGGGTTCGCTACGCGTTGTTGCCTAAATTGCGGTATAGTTGAGCGCGTTACCAGGCAAGCAAGGAATCGCGATGGCGAAGAACCCCTCTCCCCCGCCAGTCTCTCTACCGCAACTGGTACGGTTGTTGGACCGTATGCCGCGCGCTTTGCGAATTGCGCTGGCCACCCTCCAGACCGTGATCCTGATTGGGCTGCTGGGCGGGCTGGTGAACGCACTCCTGCCTACTGATTTTTTGATAGCACCGCCAATGCACAGAGCTTTCTGGGCGTCCTGGTGGCGCTGGGCCTGATCTTTTATGGGCTGGGCTGGTGGCTGCTGGTGGGCTTCGACTGGAACCCGGACCAACCCTGGCGGGCACGTCAGGCAGCGGTCTGGTATCTGTTGGCAGGGTTGGCCGCCTTGGTGCTGAGCCTGCTGGCGCTGTTGGCAGGCGTGGTCACGGTCATTTAGCAGCAGCGGTATGGATACGCGAGCCTTGATGGTGGGTTTGGGAGGGTTTGTGGGCGCAACCGCCCGCTTCTGGGTGGGCACCTGGTTGGGCCAAACGGCCTTCCCGTGGGCAACCCTGCTGGTGAACCTGGTGGGGTGCTTTGGGCTGGCCTGTTTTGCCACCTGGGTCAGCGAGCGTGCGCCGGTCTCTGACGCGCTCCGCCTGCTGGTAAGCACGGGCTTTTTTGGCGCCCTGACCACCTTCAGCACCTTCGCGCTAGAAACCCTGAGCCTGCTGGAAGCCGGTAAGCCCTGGCAAGCCCTGGCCTATAGCCTGGGGAGCGTGCTGCTGGGCCTCATTGGAACCGCATTGGGTATGGCGCTCAGCCGGGCCATTTAAACGGGGAACCAGGAATGCAACAACGCAGGAGGCTAGCAAATACGATGCGACAGCTCATCTTCTGGCTCTTGATCAGCCTGGCGCTGTTGGGTTGCCGCAATCAGGTCGCCCAACCGACGCAACAACCCACCCGCACGGCCTCGCCAGAGAGCAGCCCCCTGGCCCCCACCCGCCCTGCCAGCGACCCTAACCAGCC
>JAAUUD010000173.1 GCA_012031655.1 Anaerolineae bacterium
GGGCGTGTGTGTGGCCAGGGCCAGGAAAGTCGCGGTTTCGTTGCGGGCGTCCGCGAGTTCGGTGCGGCGGACGCTCAGCGCGATGGCGGCGGCAGTGCCAGCGCTATCCCCCGCGTTGCTGACGTTGTTATTGTCATCCTGATTAAGCACGAAGAAGACGCCAATCAGGATCACGCCCAGCAAAGCCAGAAAAGCGAGGATCAGCGGTAGGCTATTGCGTTGTTGCTGTGGCGGAAAAGGCATGGTTGGCGGATAGGGCGAGGTGCCATAGGGCGGATACATGCCGCTGGGGGGGTTGTTTCCAGAGCCAAAGCCAGAAGTCGTGGGTCGGTCCAGGTCCTGGCTGCTGGCCCGTTGCAGGGAGTTCATATATTCCTGAAGCGAACTGCTGCCATAGGGGTGGGAGGGCGGCGTGGGCGGGCCAAAGGTGCTGGCTGCGCCCAGAGGCGGCAGGGCCTGCGAGGTGTCCAACTCCTGCGTATCGCCTTCACTCTCTTTGAGGGCGGCTTCCAGCGCGGCCACAAATTCCTGGCCGGTTAGGTAGCGGTCCTTGGGTTCTTTGCTGAGCGCCTTAAGCAGCACACGCTCGACCGTAGCCGGGATCGCCGGGTTAAAAAAGCTGGGCGGCGGCGGCGTATCGTTAAGATGTTTAAGCGCTACGCTCATGGCAGAGGGTTCATCAAAGGGCACACGGCCGGCAAAGGCTTCGTACAGCACCACGGCCAGCGCGTAGAGGTCGCTTTGGGGCACGGCCCGCGCCGAAGACACCGCCTGTTCGGGTGCGATGTAGTGAGCGGTGCCAAACGTATCGCCCATGGTGCCTTCGGGCACGCTCAGCGCCAGGCCAAAGTCGGTCAGAACGCCCTTGCCCTCTTTGTTGATCATGATATTCGAGGGCTTGATATCCCGATGGATGACCCCTTGAATGTGGGCATGGTCCAGCGCGCTGGCGATGGCGCGGGCCACGGAAAGCACCTCGCCAAAGGGGATGTGCTGGTTTTGCTTGGCGTAGCGCTTCATACGCTGGCGCAGGTCTTCGCCATCGATAAAGGCCATCGCCATATAGTGCACCCCTTCTGCCTGCCCATATTGATGGATGGAGACGATGTTGGGGTGGTCTAGCCGGGCGATGGCGCGGGCTTCTTTCTGGAAGCGCTCGGTGTATTCCGCTTCGTCGGCGGTGGCAAAGTCGCCGCTGATGACCTTTACCGCTGCATATCGGTCTAAGTTGCTGTCGTAGCCCTGGTAGACACGAGCCATGCCGCCACGACCAAGCAGTTTCTGGATCGTGTAATCTCCCAGTTTTTGCCAATGAGCGGGTCGGGTAGAGCCATAGCGGTTTTCTTGCACCTGTAGCGTTGAATGACAGCCCTAGTATAACGTGTTCTCCAACCGAAGGGTAATGCTTCTGATTAGAGTTCTCCTGCGCTATAATAGGTTTACCCCACCCGTTCACCAACGACAGCAGGGAAAGGCTTTATGTCCCGTCCTCCTTTCGAAATCAGCGATGTAGAAATTCGGCGCCTGGTTGGGCACCTGCTGAAGGACGCCGAAGAAGAGGCCTCGCGCCTGAAGCATAACTACATCGGCACCGAGCACATCTTCAATGGCCTCACGCGGATTCCGGGTGGCGTCACGGTGCGAATGCTGCAAAGCGCCACGCTAGACCCGCGCGAGGTGCGCAACGAAATCCGGCGAGAAGTGGGCCAGGGGGATGAACTGGTGGCCGAACACCCTCCTTTCACCCCCCGCGCCTATAATGTGCTGGCCCAGGCTATTTACCTGGCCGACGACATGGGCGACGAGCGCGTGAGCGAAGAACAGCTCTTGCTGAGCTTGCTCAACGAGGGCGAAGGCGTGGCAGCGCGCAAGTTGCTAGAACTCAGCGTTGATATTGAACACTGGATCAACACCCTGACCGAGCAACTGCAACTGGATGACCTGCTGCACCTGAATCGCGATGACCTGGACTCCAGCGACGAACTTTACTACTACGATGACGAGTTCGGGCACTCCTTTGCCCCCTATGCCGAGGGCGATAGCGAGAGTTTTTCGCATTTACCGACGCCCCTGCTGGATAAATATGGCCGTGACCTGACCGAGCAAGCGCGCCTGGGCAAGATCAACCCGGCAGTGGGGCGCGAGCGCGAAATCCGCGCCCTGGCCCGCACCCTCACCCGCAGCAAAAAGAACAACCCCCTGCTGCTGGGCGATGCCGGGGTGGGCAAAACTGCCGTAGTGGAGGGCTTGCCTGGCAAATTGCCAACGGCAAGGCCCCCGCTACCATGCGCGACAAACGCATCATCCAAATTGAAATTGGGACCCTGGTCGCCGGAACCAGCCTGCGCGGCCAGTTTGAGGAGCGCCTGGTGGGCATTGTGGAAGAAACCAAAAGCGCCGGGACCGTTATCCTCTTTATCGATGAAATTCACACCATTGTTGGCGCCGGGGATACCATTGATAGCAACCTGGACGCGGCGAACATCCTCAAGCCAGCGCTGGCCCGGGGCGAAATCGCCTGCATCGGCGCCACTACGTTTGAAGAATATCGCAAGGCCGTCGCTAAGGACCCGGCCCTGGATCGGCGTTTCCGCACCATCAGCGTGCAGGAGCCCGACGCCGCCGATGCCCTGAGGATGCTGGAAAGCGTCTACCACAACTACGAAGAACATCACGGCGTGAGCATCCTCCCAGAAGCGCGCGAAGCCGCCGTGAAGCTTTCTGTGCGCTACATGGCGGACCGCCGCTTGCCAGACAAAGCGCTGGACCTGCTGGACGAAGCCTGCGCCCGCTTGGTTATTCAGTCTCAATCCCCGGACGAAGGTCTGGAAGAACTGCGGGTGGTGACAGCGCGGGTGGTGACGGAAGTGCTCAGCGAGTGGACGGGTATTCCGGTCTCTGAACTGACTGCCGATGAACGGACGCGCCTGGCACAAATGGCCGAGCGGCTCAACCAGCGCGTGATTGGCCAGGCCGAAGCTGTGAAGACCGTGGCGGATACCATCAAAACGCACCGCGCCGGACTGGGCAACCCCAAGCGCCCGCCAGGGGTCTTTTTGTTTGTGGGGCCCAGCGGTGTTGGCAAGACGGAACTGGCCCGCGCCCTGGCGGAATTCCTGTTTGGCAGCGACGAATCCATCATCCGCCTGGATATGTCTGAGTTTTACGACGAGCACACCGCCGCACGTCTCATCGGGGCACCTCCAGGCTACAAGGGCGCTGAGCAGGGCGGCCAGTTGACCGAAGCGCTACGCCGCAAGCCCTATGCCGTGGTGTTGCTGGATGAGGTTGAAAAGGCCGCGCCGCAGGTGTTTGACCTCTTTTTGCAGGTCTTTGACGAAGGCCGCCTGACTGACGCCCTGGGGGCCACGGTCGATGCACGCCACGCCATCTGGATCATGACCAGCAACATCGGCTCGGATGCGGTGGGCAAAAGCCTGGGCTTTGGGGCCAAGGCCGGTCAATTGCCCAACTATCGAGAGCACCTCAAGCAGTTCTTCCGGCCCGAGTTTATGAACCGCCTGGACGAAACGGTGGTCTTTCAACCGCTGGACCAGCCTGCCTTGCAGGAGATCCTCCAGCATCAGTTGGCGGAGGTCACAGAACGGCTGGACGCGCAAGAATTGGTGCTGCGCCTGGAGCCAGAGGCCGAAACCTTGCTCATTAGCGAAGGGTTTTCCGTGGCGACGAGGGGGCGCGCCCCTGCGCCGGGCCATTGAACGCCTGCTGACGCGGCCTCTCTCTGCGGCGCTGTTAGAGGAGCAGTTCCGGCCTGGCGATACCGTGCTGGTGAAGGCTCAGGAAGGGCGGTTACACCTGGAACGCCAGCCGAAAACCGCCCCGACCAGCGCTTAATGGCCTTCGGTGAGCTGATCCAGCAGGGCGTCCAGCGCCAGTAAATAGCTACGCCAGCCAAACCCGCAGATTTGCCCCACGCAAACTGGCGTGAGCAGCGAAGTGTGCCGGAAGGCCTCGCGCGCGTAGATGTTGGAAAGATGCGCCTCTACCGTAGGCAGGGCCACCGAAGCGATGGCATCCCGCAGTGCAACCGAGGTATGAGTATAGCCGCCAGGGTTGATGATCAGCCCCTTGGCCCAGCCGCGCGCCTCATGAATGGCATCAATCAGCGCGCCTTCGTGGTTCGATTGCAGGGTGCGGAGGGTGGCGCCGCGCGCGGTGGCGCGCTCCTGCAAACGCTGGTTGAGGTCTTCCAGGGTCAGGCGCCCATAAATCTCGGGCTCGCGGGTGCCCAGCAGGTTCAGGTTAGGGCCATGTAACACCAGGATCGCCACGGACACCGCTTATTCCTCCAGGCTCTTGAGAATGTCGATCACCTGCTCACGCGGCACCCCGCGCACAATGCGCGGCTGCCCTGGCGCTTCCAGCACCACAAAGCGAGATTGGCCGCTCTGCCATTTTTTATCAGTGTGCATGGTCTGCCACAGTGCTTCGGGGTCGAAGCCACGCCAGCGGGTGGGCAGGCCCTGCGCCTGAACCAGGCTTTCGACCTGTGCGGCCCCGCTAAAGTTGCACAGTGCCTCAGAGAGCCGCGTCGCTGCCACCAGCCCCAGGCCCACCGCCTCGCCATGCCGCCAGGCATAGCCGCTCACCTGCTCGATGGCATGGGCGAAGGTGTGCCCCAGGTTCAGGTGGGCGCGTTCGCCATGTTCGTAGGGGTCACGCTCCACAATATCCACCTTGACCTGAATCGTGCGCCGGAGCCAGGTTGGGTCTCCGGCGGCGATGTCGTCCAGGTGCTCTAGCAAGCCTGGGTCGCCAATCAACCCATGTTTGATGACCTCCGCCAGCCCGCAGCGGAGCTCCACCGGGTCAAGCGTGTGGAGCACGTTCGGGTCAATCAGCACCATCTCTGGCTGTTTGAAGGCCCCGACCAGGTTTTTGCCCTGGGGCAGGTCCACGCCCACCTTGCCGCCCACGCTGGAATCCACCATCGCCAGCAGGCTGGTGGGAATTTGCACCAGCCGCACGCCGCGCATGTAGGTGGCTGCGGCATAGCCCGCCGCATCCCCAACCACTCCGCCGCCCAGCGCAATAACAACGCCACTGCGGTCCAGGCCCATCTCAATAAAGGCTGCATAGAGCGTGTTGATGGTTTCCAGGTTTTTGTGAACTTCGCCCGCCGGAAAAGTAACCAGGCTGGCATTGGGCAGCGAGGCTGCCAGGCTCTCGCCATAGAGCGGTGCCACGTTTTCATCCGTAACGACCACAATCCGCCCATCCAGCCGATAGTCAGCCAGCAGGTAGCGCATCTTGGGCAGTAAGTTACGCGCGCAGAGGATGTCATAGACCCCAGATGGGTTATGAACCTGGGTGCTCAGGCCGTGGCGTTCCACTTCACGGTCAAAAAGATGAATCACTGCCGTGGCGATGGTCGTTGGTTCTAAATTACTGGTGTCGAGCTGGATGCGAATTTTGCGATAGGCTTGCTCGCGGCGGCGGTAAAGCTCCGCGACGGCCTGCGAATTCTGGGCCAGCGGGCGTTCGCGGCTGGCGACCAGACGGGGCAGAAGCGCCTCGAACGAGGCCGTTAGGCAAACCACAACGTTGCCCTGGCTGGTGATGGTACGGTAGTTTGCTTCCGAGACCAAAGCCCCGCCTCCAGTAGCAATCACAATGCCCTGTGGCGGGCTGAACTCTTTGCACAGTTCGGCTTCCAGGGCGCGGAAGCGCTCCTCCCCCACCGTACGGAAGAGTTCCGGCACGGTGCGCCCGGTGCGGATCATGATGATCTGGTCCATATCCAGAAAGCGGCGCCCCAGGCGCTCTGCCACCAGCTTGCCGATGGTGGTTTTGCCGGTGCCCATGAACCCGGTCAGGATGAGGTTCAGGTTGCTCTCAATGTGGGTGATGGGCGTGTTCATGCGTCCGTAGAATATCCAAAGCGCCAGGGTTCGTCCCACATCTGGAGCGCGTCTAGCTGGTTGCGGCGGAGCAGGGCAAAGCGCGGTTGCATCTCTGCGATGGAATCTCCGCCGAGCTTTTCCAGCAAGGCGTTAGCCATCACAAAAGCCACCACCGCTTCGATAATCGGCACGGCGCGCGGCGTGGCGCAAAAGTCGCTGCGCTCGTATTGCGTGCCGCCGTCTGCGCCAGTGGCCAGGTTCACGGAGGCCAAAGGCGTGAGCGTGGTGCTGATGGGCTTCATAAAAGCGCGCACAACGAGCGGCTCGCCCGTGGTCATGCCGCCTTCCAGGCCCCCGGCGCGGTTGCTGCGGCGTTGGATGCGCCCTTCTGGCCCCAGTTCCATCTGGTCATGCACCTGAGTGCCCCGTTTGCGAGCGTTGGCGTAGGCAGGGCCGACTTCCGCGCCCTTCATGGATTGAACGCTGCCCACAGCAGCCAGCAATAGCCCCGTCAGGCGGCGGTCGTAGTGCACGTGCGACCCCAACCCCGGCGGCAGGCCCAGCACGGCCACCTCAATGATCCCGCCCAGCGTGTCTTTATCAATTTTGCACTGGCGGATGGCTTCTTCGATGGCTTCGGTGGCTTGTGGGTCCGGGCAGCGCACCGAGGACGCTTCGGCCAGCCGAAAGCGTTCTTCATAGGATAGGTCGTCTGGCAGGTGGGCTTCCACTTCGCCAATCGCGCAGACGTAGCCGCCTACCTGAACCGCGAACTGGCCCAGCAATTGGCGGCAGATGGCCCCCACCGCCACACGCATGGCGGTTTCGCGGGCGCTGGCGCGTTCCAGCGCCACCCGCAGCTCGCGGTAGAGCGCGTCCAGGGCCGCGAAATCAACCTTCAGATACGCTCCGGAGATGAGCGGGCCCTCCTCCATAAAATGGTTGAGCTCGCCCAGCTCCATGTACGCTGAAACCCCCACCAGCTCGTCGACCAGCGCGGTGACCTGGACCGCCCGCACCGGGCGGCGACCTTCTTTGATTTCGACACGCAGAACATCGCCCGCGGCCACGCCGAGCAGCTCCCCGAGCTTACGCGTCAGCGCCACACCGTTTGGCGGAATCATCAACGGTCGCAGATGCTGGTCGACCGGACGGCGCAGCTGATTCTGCTTCGGTAAACCAAGCAGTGCCAGCTCATAGCTCTTGTGACCATTTCGCAGTGTCGCCGGCACCGCGCGGAACGGCTCCAGCATGAGGACGCCCGGCTTGCGACTCAGCTCGAAGCGTGTCCGGGATCCTTGCGGCTCAAAAAATATCACCGTCAGGTCTTCACGTTGGGCGTGCTCGAACTGCGCCGCCATCATCAGATCGATCGCGTCGCTCTGGGCCTCGCCCAGCACCAGGATCGACACCGCCAGCGACATCGCCAGAATCGACAGGGCCGCGCGGACC
>JAAUUD010000174.1 GCA_012031655.1 Anaerolineae bacterium
CAGTTGCGAAAGCGCTTGCGGGCTGGCGATGGCACCCAGTGGCACGCTTTGGGGAAAGTAGCGCAGTTCGGTTTCGGCCATGCGGGTGGTTGTGGTTACCAGAACTCGCCAGCCCGCGACGTGAAGTTCCTGGCTCAGGCGGCGTAGCGCGCTGGTTTTGCCACCTGCCCCGGTAAAGGCGATCAGGTCCCCGCGCCGTACCCCCAGTGCATCCATCAACTGCATGGGTCTACCCCCTATTATGGCTTAGCATGGCGTGGCGCACGCTTGGTGCGCTCAGCACTGCTTCCAGAACACCGCCACCGATGGCTAGCGCCTTGTCGGAGATTGTGAAACAGTTTTGCACCTCGCCGCGTGGGTCCACATCGCCAATTTTCATCCCGGCGCGCACTTCGACCGCCGGATGGATGAGGCCGCGCAACACCCCCGGAAAGGCAGCGCGGATCGTGTACCCATTTAAAGTAGCGATGGGGTCATCCAGTTGCAGGCGGCTCCCAATCTCCACGCCGTGTGTCGGCAAGATGTGCCCTTCGCCCGGGGCGCGCAAGACACGCTCGGCGCCGAAACCCTCCACACGGCCCGGCGTGCCCGTGTTCGGGAGCGCGCTCCCACTCCACAGCACGCGGCCCAGGGTGTGCCCCCGCTGGGTTTCGATCACTGCGTGGCAATCACGGCCCACCTCAAAACCTGGCCCCAACCCAATGACCAGCGGCGCCGCCTCGGGATGGGTATCCTGAGCGCGCTTGACCATCCGCGCATCGACCACCACGGTAGGCTGCCAGATAGGCAGCAGATCGCCAGTGGGGTCAATCAAAATGGGGATGTCATCGGCGGGCCAACCTGGCGCGAGCGCTCCCCTGGCGCAACTTGCCAGGCCTGGATGCCCTCCACGCTAAAGCGGCCCCCTTCGCTATAGATGGCGTTGCCAAAGCTCACGGCGCGGCGCACAAAACCGGCCTGGCAGCTCCGTCATGGCAACCGGAAAGCCTGCCTTCACCAGGCGGAACGCGACGCCGCTGGCCAGGTCCCCGGCGCCACGTACCAGGATGCGAACCTCAGGAAACAGCCACCCCACCAAGGCCCTGTTCCCTGAGCGCTGCCACAACCCGATCAGGGGTCATGGGGAGTTGATTCAACCAGACCCCGGTGGCGGCATGGACCGCAGCAGTGATTGCTGGCGCGAGCGGGAGGAAAGGCATTTCCGCCATACCACGTGCGCCCCAGGGGCCAATCGGGTCTTCATACTCCAGAATGACGGACTTCACCTCGCGTGGGATGTCAAAAACGGTAGGGATCAGATAGGTCGAGAGGAAAGGGTTCAGGATTTTGCCTTCCACCGAAACCAGATTTTCCATCAAGGCATAGCCCTGCGCCTGGATCACGGCCCCTTCAATTTGCCCCTGGACCTGCTGAGGGTTAACGGCCCGGCCACATCATTCGCGCTAATCACGCGGAGCAGCTCAATGTGGCCAGTATCCAGGTCAACTTCTACCTCCACCACCTGCGCTACATAGCCATAGGCAAAGTTTGGCTCACTTTTGCCGGTTTTGGGGTCGTACATGCTGGTCTTGGGCGGGCGATATTGAGAGGTGGCAATGGCGGGGCGGTCTTCGTCCTGCCATTTTTGCAGCGCTTGCTGGGCGGCCCCCCGGATGGCATTCCCGGCCATAAAGGTGAGGCGCGAGGCTGACGCGCTACCGGAGTTCTGCGTGGTAGCGGTATCCTGAGAGATCAACTCGACCCGCTCCAGCGGCACGCCCACGGCTTCAGCAGCCATCTGCGCCATCACAGTATGCGCCCCCTGGCCGACCTCCGCCCCGGCCTGCCGTACCACGACGCGCTCGATTTCGGTGGCGCCATGGATTTCCACGGTGGCCCAGCTTTGCTCTGGAAAACCAAAGCTAAAGCCCACGTTCTTAAAGGCGCAGGCTACGCCCACCCCGCGCCGCTTGCGAGGATGGCTGGCCGGGGCCGCAGGGCGCATTTTCCAGGTCCCATCTGGCTGCTGGTCCCAGGCTTCGCTTTGCAGCACGCACTGTTCCAGCACGCGGTCCATGGTCACGCCGGGTGGGAAGGGTGTGCCCACCGTGGCCAAACTGCCTTCGCGGATCACATTGCGGCGGCGGATTTCGGCAGGGTCCAGCGCGAGTGCCTCCGCCAGGCGATCCATCATCCCTTCCGCAGCAAAGGCCCCCTGTGGGCCGCCGAACCCGCGAAAGGCCCCGGTTGGGATGTTGTTGGTATAGATGGCGTAGGTGTCGATTGCCGCGTTGGGGATTTCGTAGGGGCCGGTGCACATCAGGTTGGCATTAGCCAGCACCTTGGTGCTGGTGTAGGCATAGGCTCCACTATCCCCCAACACTTGCGCCTCAACCGCCACGATTTTGCCTTCACGCGTGGCGCCCCAGCGTGCCCGAACCCGAATGGGATGGCGTTTGTGATGACCCAGGATCGATTCTTCGCGGCTCCAGATGGACTTCACCGGGCGGCGGAGCTTCCAGGCAGCCAGGGCCAGCAAAATCTGCACAGACATGTCTTCGCGGCCACCAAAAGCGCCGCCGATGGCCGGATAAATGACGCGCACCTGCTCCAGCGGCAAGCCCAGGGCATGGGCAATCTGTTCCTGGTCTTCGTGGGTCCACTGGCCCGCCACCAGGACGGTTACGCGCCCTGCTTCGTCCAGGTAACCCAGGCCCGCTTCGGGTTGCAAGTAGGCGTGTTCCTGGTAGCCAGTATCAAATTCACCTTCCACAACCACGTCCGCAGCAGCCCAACCCGCTTGCATATCGCCCTTGCGGATGCAATAGTGGGATAGGATGTTGCCGGGGTTTTCCGCGTGTAGCTGTGGGGCATCGGGTTGCATGGCGGCCACCACATCGAACACGCCGGGCAGGTCTTCATAATCAACTTCGATCAGGTCGCGCCCGGCAACGGCGGCGGCTTCGCTTTCGGCGATGACGATGGCTACATTATCCATATAGCAGCGCACCACATCAGCGCCGGGCTTGGCGCTGCCAGGCCCACACAACACCGGTTGATCGTTGAGGATCAACCCATATTCATTGGCGGGCACGTCGGCGGCGGTGAACACGGCCACGACGCCCGGATGGGCTAAGGCGGCTTCGGTGCGAATGGCGCGGATGCGTGCATGGGCACGTGCCGAAAACAGGATTTTCATCCAGAGCTGGTCGGGCATATCATAGTCGCTGGGGTAACGGGCCTCGCCAGTGACCTTGCCCAGCGCATCAGTACGGAGGACGCTTTTTCCTAGGGTCTGCATGATCTCAGCCGTAACTAAACTGCCGACTACTTCTTTTTAGCGGCTCGTGCATCCCGCAATTGTTTTTCGCGGATTTGCTTGGCGCGCTTTTTTTGCTGTTTTTCCAGGGCGCGGGCGTACTTCTTCAATTTCTTAATGTTGCCATCGCGGGGCTGGACCAGTTCCATTTCTTTGTTGGGGTCTTCGCCAATGGCCAGCGCAAACAGCGTCATGGTGGTGCCAAATACGATAAACCAGAGCAAAACGGCAAAAGCATAGTGAATGGTGGAGCCGATGATCTCTTCGTCGCTTTGAATATCAAAACGTGCGTTAAATTCACCTGGGGTCATTATGCCACTATCGCGCAGCAGCTTGATGACTTCTGGTGCCAGAAAATAGGCGATTGCACCCATACAGACGGCCATCACCAGGCCCATTACCGGCAGGAATGGGTTAATCTTTTTTTCTTTGCGTTGCTTGATCATGACTGCTCCTTCAGTGCAGGCTCGTATGGCAGCATGGTGGCGGTGGGTGCTACCAGAACCAGAGTGCCCATCAATGCCAGCCAGGCGTTCGATACCGGAATTATAGCATGGCTTCTGTGCTACAAAGCGTCTTCCTGTTGCGGCAACGCTGCGGGTGTTGGTTCCATGGCACGCTGAAAAGCTTCCAGAATTTTATAGTAGCCGGTGCAGCGGCACAGGTTGCCTGCGATGCTCTGCGCGATTTGCTCCTGAGTGGGTTGGGGAAGTATCGTCCAGCAGCTTGGCTCCTGCCATCAGAAAGCCCGGCGTGCAAAAGCCACATTGGACTGCACCGGCTTCCATAAACCCACGTTGAATGGGGTGCAGGTTGCCATCTTCGTCTTGCAAGCCTTCGACCGTTGCCACACGGGCCTGGTGGGCGCGGCCTGCCGGGACCATACAAGCCATCACTGCAACGTCATCCAGCAACACGGTGCAGGCGCCGCATTCGCCTTCAGCGCAGCCTTCTTTGGTGCCGGTGAGCTGCAAATCTTCGCGCAGAAAGCGTAGCAAGGTCTTATCTGTGCCTCCCCTGACCGTATAAGTGCATCCGTTGACGGTCGTCTGAAGGGTGTCTTGTGGGCCAAAATCGAGTTGGTGAGGGAGGGCGGTATGCACCTGTGCAGCGTGCTGGCCCCACAGCATGGCCGGTTCAACTGGGTAATGCTGGCGTTCTTCGCCCGCTAACAGGGTTTGCAGCGCGCGTTGCAGGTACACACCAACCATCTCCGAGCGATAGCGGGCGGTACTGCGGACATCGCTGATGGGTTGCGGAATCTGCATGGCGGCGCGAGCTGCCTGGGCAAGGGGTTGCTTCTGTGAGCGACTGCCCCAGCAACTGGGCTTCGACCTCCGGCAAACGGATAATGGTTGGGGCCACACAGCCCAGCGCCAGGCTTACCCGCGTCAGGGGCGAGCGGCGGTCAGCGGGGTCCTCGAAACCCACCACCACGGCGATATTGAGCACCGAGATGGCCTGGGCACGGCGCAACCCTAGCTTCAGGAAGAAGCCCGCTTCGTGACTTTGCAGGGCGGGGAAGCGCACTTCCGTAACCATTTCGTCGGGTTGTAGCGCCGTCTGGCGATACCCCTGGTAGAAGTCTCGCAGGCTGAGCTGGCGTTCGCCGCGCAGCGATTTCAGGGTCAGCGAGGCATCCAGCGCCATCAGCGGGGTGATGGTGTCGTTGGCGGGGCTAGCGGTGATCAGATTCCCCACAATGGTGCCCCGATTGCGAATTTGTGGGGCGCCGACTTCCCAGGCGGCTTGGGCCAGTGGCAGCCCCTCTTGAACAATAAAGGGGCTGGCTACTGCGTGATTGTGGGTAAAGAGCGGGCCAAACCGGATTTCATCGGCGTGGCGCCAGGCGTGATCTAACCCTGGGACGCGGGAAACATCCACCAGCACCTCGACGCCGGGCCGTTGCCCCCGCTCCAGTTCAATCAAGAGGTCAGTGCCCCCAGCGATGATGCGCGCCTGCGTCTGGTATTCGGCTAGCAATTGCAGGGCCTCGGCCAGGGAGGTGACGGCAAAGTAACGCTTCCACATGGGTTGAGGTGTGCTCCATCCAGGCTCAATCAAGGTTTGGAGGATGTTAACACGCCCCTGGTCGCTTGGCCAGGGAATAGACCCCGGCTTTAGCTGTTGATTTTCGCCAGAAAATCGTCCACTGTTTGGCCAGGGCTCATGGGGTTGCCGCCATAAATTTCGCGCATGGCGCCCTGGTGCTTGATAAGCCACACATAAAGGTCTGCTTCGGTGCGGCCCGGAAAATCTTGCAGCATGTTGTGTTCGTTAATGGCCTGAACCATGGGCTGGTAAACGTGGTCGTACCAGCTGCTCACTGCTTCTGGGATGGTCACGGAGCAATCGCATTCGATGCCCATAAAGTAGCGGTGGACCTGGATGTGTTGCAAGATGTCGCGGTAGCGCCCGGGTTCGGTCAGGATCACTTCGCTATCTGGGCGCAACGTCTTAAGCTGGGTCTGGCGCAGGAAGTTTGCGTAGCCTTCTTTGATGAGCAGTTCTTCGGGCTTGGTGTTCTGGTCAAAGGGCACATCGGTCTTGAACTCTGTGACGTACGCCTCGATGGTTTGCAGCCCATTGGCCCGCGCCACCGAAACCCGATGATTGCCATCCACCACAAAGTAGGCCGCTCCAACTTTATAAAGTTCTACGGGGGGGTAGCCTTCCATGCCCAGGCTGAGCGCTGCGACGGCCTTCCAGCGGTCTTTCTGGATGGAACGTTTGGGCAAAAACTGGCGGTTAAAGTCCTTGTAGCGGCCCACACTGCCAACGACATGGTCCAGGGGCACTTCTTGCAGGCCCAGGTGCCGCTCGTCGCGCAGTTGGAGCTTTTGGCGAACTTCTTCAAAGCTCAAGAGGTCCATATTTTGCCCGCTCAGGCGCCCCAGGACGGTCGTCCAGAAAGCCTGGGTGCGGGCACGTTGAAAGTCACGTTCGGCTTGTGCATCAGACTGCGCATTGTTGTACATTCAGCATCCTCCTGTTGTTGCCCGGGATTGTCGGGCAGCCCCAAGCAGGGCGTTACTCATTTTTGTCGTCCTTGTCTGGTATCAAGAGGCGCTTGGGGTTAATGTTGATAACAAGAGTTTCATAATATTTGGTCATGCGCGATTCACGGTTGTCCCAGATATCAATATGCCCATGGATCAGGTAGCGTGGCTGACCCAGCCGCATAAACCATAGGAACGAGGCAAACCCCTGGTGGGTTTTGTCGGGTCGGTCATGGATGCCCCGTGGCGGCGAGTGGGTAACCAGATAATCCAGGCCATGGCCGTGGGTGTGGCGGCGCACCACCAGGCGCGGCAGCAAGCGCAGGCAAAAAGTAGACATCTCGGCCTCGGTGTGCTGGATGTTTTTGCCATTGTAGTAGGGTGAACCTTGTAACCCAGCCAGGGCTAGTCCTTTGAACTCGCGAATTTTGAGGTGGAGGTCCACGCCCCCGGGATGGCCGGGTTCGTAGTGGGTATCGTGGTTCCCGCGCACGTAGTAGAGCGGCAGGTTAAGCGCGGAGCTGATGAACTCCAGATAGCTGACCTCCATATCTCCACAACTAATGACACAACTTGCCTCACCATAGGTTTGCCGCAGGTATTGCGTTTTTCCATCTCGGATAAACGCTGGTCGCTGACCGCAAGGATTTTCATACCACTGCCAGTTCTTAAATTCAGTATACGTCACAACCCCGGCAAGTAGGCTAAGCGCAAGGTAAAGATGGGTGAAGAATGCTTTATGTGCCTTCCACACTCGCTACGCTGCCGATCCATTGCATGGGGTGTCCATCGCCGCCACGGTGGTGCATGATGATCTCCGCCAGGATGCTCACCGCGATTTCCTGGGGGGTTTCGGCGTTGAGTTCCAGCCCGATTGGGGCGTGCAAACGCGCCAGCGCCTCCCGAGAGATGCCCTTGGCTTCCAGGGCCTTGACGGTTAGTGCCCAACGCCGCCGCGAACCAATCAAGCCCAGGTAGGCGGCGCGCGTTTGCAAG
>JAAUUD010000175.1 GCA_012031655.1 Anaerolineae bacterium
TGGTGGCTTCGGTGCTGCTGTTGGCTTTGGGCTGCTGGTGGCTCCGCAGGATTTTGGGGTCTTCCTGCTGCTGGGTAATCTGGTTCCCACTGTTTTTGCCCTGCTCTATATGAGCTATGTGGTGGGCGAGGCCCACGAGTTCGGCATGGGGACCGGCTGTGTGAACCTGTTTATGGCTTATATTGCCGTTGTGATGTTGCTGTGCTGCCTGACCTTCGCGCTACCCGCCCTGGGTTAGGGCCAGGCGTTGTCCGATGATGGGCTATGGATAGCCCATCATCTTTTTCACCCTCCACTTACGCCAGGCCGGGCCACCCCGCGCTACAATTAGAGTACGGGAACGCAAGCGCCCTTTCCTCCGATTGAGGACGAGGGTAGTGACCAACCTGTGGACGCTGGATAGGCATGATGGCGCGCTTGGCGCCTTCCCAAAGCCACGCTGCACGCTTCAGCGGGTGATCTAAAGAAGAGCTTTTTAAGGAGACCCCCTACTGGCATCTCATCCCCTGCGCGATGTTCAGGCCCTTGGCCAGAGCATCTGGTATGACAACATCAACCGCGAGCTGCTGGAGAACGGTGAGATCGCGCGGCTCATCGCGGACGGCGTGACGGGCATCACCTCCAACCCAACCATTTTTATGAACGCTATCAGCCATGGGCGCGTCTATGATGCGGCTATTGCCGAGATGCTTGATCTCTCCGCCGAAGAAATCTATGAAAAACTGGCCATTGCCGATATCCAGGCGGCGGCAGACCTGATGCTGCCGGTTTACGCGCAAACCAACAAAGTAGATGGTTATGTGAGCCTGGAAGTCTCGCCGCTGCTGGCCGATGATAGCGCCACCACCCTGCAAGAAGCCCAGCGGCTCTTCGAGGCGGTGAATCGCCCTAACGTAATGATCAAAATTCCCGGCACACCCGCCGGGCTGGATGCCATCGAAGCTGCCATTGCCGCCGGGATCAACATCAACGTCACGTTGATTTTTTCCGTCACCAACTACCGCGCCGTGGCCGAACGCTATATGCGTGGCCTGGAATTGCGCCAGGCTGCCGGCAAAGCGTGGCTGGGATTGCCTCGGTGGCCAGTTTCTTCGTTAGCCGGATTGATACGCAGGTTGACCAACAATTGGAGAACAACATCCGCGTTGCCACCGGGCGCGATCTGGACCGCGTGCGCGCCAGCAGCGAACTGCTGGGCACCATTGCCATTGCCAACGCCCAAAACGCCTACCGCGCCTATCGCGAGTTGTTCCATGGCGAACGCTTCGCGGCTTTGCATGCTGCGGGCGCGATGGTTCAGCGCCCGCTGTGGGCCAGCACCGGCACCAAAAACCCCAAATATCCAGATACACTCTACGTTGACCGCTTGATTGGCCCTGAGACGGTGAACACCGTGCCCCCAGCCACCCTGCGCGCCTTCAAAGACCATGGCACTGTGGCCGAAACACTTACCCAGGGTTTGGATGAAGTCGACGCCCTGCTGGATAAGCTGGCCGAAGTGAACGTGGACCTGGAGCAGATCAATAACATGTTGCAGGTCGATGGTGTGGATGCCTTTGCGGACTCCTTTGCGGCGCTCCTGAAAGCGGTAGAAGGCAAACGCGAGATGCTGAGCTGCGGCGTGATTCAACAGCAGTCGGGGGTGTTGGGTGGCTACGAACCCGGCCTGCGCCGGACCGTGGACCAACTCGCCCGCCGCAAGGCAAACCAACAAATCTGGGAGAAAACGCCCACCTTCTGGAAGGAAGAAAGCCAGCACCACGCTCTCATCAAGCGCCGCCTGGATTGGCTTACATGCCTGACCGACGGCAGCCTGGACCGCGAACGCCTGGAAGAAAGCCGCCTGCAATTCGCGGAGCTAAACCGGCAAATCGAAGCGGCACTGGCCCGCACCGAAGACAAGCTCCAGAGCTTTCAGGGGATTATTGACCAGGCGGTGGCCAGCGCCAAGCAGCAAGCGGAGGACTCCTTCCGGGCGTTGTCTTTGTTGTTGCTGGCGGAGCAGCAGGTGCGCTCTGGCAATCGCCAGTCAGCTATCGCCACCCTGGAAGAAGCCATGCCCCTGGACCCGGAAAATCAAACAACCAACTATCTGCTGGGCTACCTCTACACCGGGCACAAGCGCTTTAGCGAGGCGCTGAGCCACCTGGACCGCGCCCTGGAGCGCAACCCGAACTTTGCGCCGGGGCTGGCCGCCAAGGGCCTGGTGCAAAGCCGCCTGGCCGACCTGGAAAGCGAAAACGAAATGCGGCGCAACCACCTGCGCGCCCAGGCAGAGGCCAACCTCACCCGCGCCCTGGAGATGGACTCTCGCTTGCTGGATGCGGATGGCGAATCCTATTTCGGGACGCTGGGTGGGGTGTATCGGCGGCAGGGCCGTTGGGAAGACGCCGCCCGCGCCTACGAACGCGCAGTTGAGGTGACACCCAACAACTCGTATCCGGTGGGCAATCTGGCGACGGTCTATAAACGGCTGGGGCGCGAAACCGAAGCGCAGGACATCTATCGCAAGGTGATCCGACTCGCCGCCGAAGCGCTGGAGGACCGCCCAACCGACATCTGGAAGCGCTTTGACCTGGCGCAAGCGCTGCTGGTGATTGGTGAACCCGAGCGCGGCCTGCAAGAGTACCGCCGTGGGTTTGATTATCTGTATGCTCCTGGCCCGCTGGAGTCGGCGCTGGGGGGCTTGCGGGCGCTCCAGGCCATGCCCAACCCGCCAGAAGGGCTAGCCGAGGGAATCGCTTTGCTGGAAGCCGAGATTGCACGCTGGCAACGGCGGGAAAGCGCCCAGAGCGATGCTGCTGGCCATTGACATCGGGAACACCAACCTGCACCTGGGGCTATGGGAGGCGGGCGCCTGGCGCATCACCTGGCGCGCACGCACCGTGCGGGACAAAATGGCCGACGAATACGCGGTGCTGGTCCGTAACTACCTGCAAGAAGCCAACCTCGGCGTGGCGGATGTGCAGCAGGTGGTGATGGCCAGCGTGGTCCCAGCCCTGACCAGCGCCTTTCGCGAACTGGTGCTGCGCACCTTCAAGTGCGAACCGCTCATCGTGGACCACACAACCCCGATTGGCGTGCGGCTGAAGGTCGAATCGCCCGAACAGGTGGGGCCGGACCGCATCGTGAACGCGGCAGCGGTGCGGATGCTGGGCCATGCACCGGCGATTGTGATTGACTTTGGCACGGCCACAACCTTTGATGTGGTCTCGCCAGAGGGGGACTACATGGGCGGGGCGATCCTGCCGGGGGATTGCTGTGGCGCAGGATGCCCTGGTGAGCAACGCAGCCCGGCTCTATAAGGTTGATCTGGTGCCGCCGCCTTCGGTGATTGGGCGCAACACCACCCACGCCATGCAGAGCGGCCTTTTTCTGGGCTACCTGAGCATGATCGAAGGGATGGTGGCGCGCATCAAGGCGGAACTTCCCCACGCCGAAGCCGTGACGGTCATTGGCACGGGGGGGCTGGCGCCTTTGTTCAGCGCGCATACCTCCGCGATTGACCAGGTGCTCGATGCGCTGACGCTGGACGGCCTGCGCTTGATCTGGCACCTCAACCACCCGGGCTGATCTCCAGGCGATGGAGCGCAATGGTCAGCGGGCGTTCATCGCCCGATAGCCCCAGTTCGGCGGCGCTCTGGCCGGGCCCCGTATCCAGGCGCACGGTGATGTGCTCCCCGGTACCGATCAGGTCCGCGCCAACCTGGGCGCGATAATTGTCATAGCCCTGCGGGGAAATCGTCCATGCTGCGGCCAGGCGTTCATTGACGTAGAGCCGCACGCGGCGCTCCTGGTGAAAAGCCGTTGCCGTAAACGTGAATTCCTGAGGTTGGCCCGGCGGCAGGTCCAGGTAGAGCCAGGCATCCCCCAGCCCAAAAGCGCCCAACCAACGCGCGGGCGGCCCACCGATGACCTCTGCGCGGTGGAAGCCCAGCCCGGTAAAACGTTCATCGCCTGGCAACCCAAAGATGATCTGGCCATCGTCAGGGAAGCGCGGCGGGCATTGGTCAAAGGCTGGGTGGGTGTGCGCGCGATAGAGCACGCCGCTGCCTTCCACCGTCACCGGGCAAAAGCTCTGCGGCAGGCTGTTCAGAAAGCCAATGATCTCCTGGGCTTGGTTGGTCTCTGGCTTCAGGAAGCCCTGATTGACCACAATATAGCCGATGTTCCAGGCTTCGGCCAGGCTGTGCAGGCCCGGCCCCAGCGCCTGGGGCACAAAAGGCCGATTGCCGCCCAACCAGCCAATCGTTGGTTCGTTGATGTAGATTTCGTAGCGGTCGCCAGGGATGCGCGCAATCAACCCGCTGACCACGCGCCGCTCATGAAACAGCGCGTTAAACTGCGTGTGCGGCAGGCTACCATAAGTCACCCAACCGCTCCCGATGGAAATGGGCACCTCCACGATTACATAGTCAGCGGTGGGTTCGGCGCGGATGTCCGTGTAGAAGGCGCGGACAGGCGTCACCGGGGGGCCAGCCGGAAAGGGCCGCAGGGCGCGTAAATCCGCCAGCAGCACCCAGACCGCCAGGGCAACCAGGGCAATCTGCCAGGGCGTGGCTAGCCTGCGCAGGCGTGGCGCCCAGCTTTTGCCCAGGAAGACCAGCCAGGCTAACACCCCTACCGCCGCAAAGCGCGCCACGGCGCGGAACATCCCATCCGTGAGGTCATACACGGCGCGGTAGGGCAGCGGAATCTGTTGCCCGTCAAGCTCCAGATAGGGACCCAGCGCCAGCACCACGCAACCCAGGCCAACCAGCAGCCACAACCAGCGGGCTCGCTCTTGCCTGGCCAGCGGCACCGTGAACAAGGTGGCGGCCAGGATGCTCAGGCCCAGGCCATCATCGCCGTAGCCGTCGTAAGTGAGCAGACCACGCAGGGGCAGCGCAAAGTTGTGCGTGCTTTCCAGGCTGGCGCCAGAAATCCCGGCTCGGTCCAGGTTCAGCAGGGGTTGCAAGGGCGCAATCCACCAGCTCAGCGCCAGAAAACAGCTCAACGCCAGCCCACCCAGGGCCATCACCCGCGCCAGGTGGGCACGGGTGGGCGCCAGCGCCAGCGTCCACAGGCCATAAGGCACGATGAGGCAGGCCAGCAGCACCAGCGCGCTATGGTCCGTCAGCAGGGTGCCCCAGAAGATGAAGCCCAACGCCACCGCCCAAGCGGGGCTGGCGTGCCGCGCAATCCGGCCCCAGGCCAGCAGGGCCAGCGGATACCAGAAGCCCGCCACGTAAACCGGCAGGGTCATCCCGGCGGCCCAGGTGAAGGCCGGTTGCATGGCCAGCGCCACGCCGCCCACCACCGCCAACCGATGCCCGGCGCCCTGGTCGCGCAGAAACAGATAAGTGACGTAGCCGGTCAGTGCCAGGCCCAGCCACAGCACGCTATTGGTCGCGGCATAGACGTTGGTCAACGGCTCCAGCACGGCCCAGACCGGGAACCAGGCCGGGGCCAGGGTATGCAAAGCCAGGCTGTTTTGGTAGGGGTAGATTACGTAGTCGGTCAGATAGACATCGTAACCGTGGGTGAGCGCATGCCGGATCCACCAGAAATTCCAGTAGGAATGGTAATAGTCCGTGAAGCCATCCCGCCCCAGCGGGACCTGGCTGCCCAGGTGCAGCACCAGGCGGTTGAGCGAAAGCGCTGCAATCCCAAAATAAAGGGCCAGCAGGCTCAGGTGGCGGATGAGGGGCGTCGGGCGCCTGGGGGTGTGTTGCTGCATCATGGCGTGCTCAAGCGTAGCCCATTTAGCGCGATTGACAAGGGGCGGTCATCTGCCGAAAGCCCGCGTGTGGCGGGGCTTTCTGGTATGCCTGCCTCCACTGTGAGCCACAGCGGCCCGTCCTCCGGCAGCAACGCGCCCGGCAGTTCAACGGAATATTGCCTGTAGCCATCTGGCGTCACGGTAAACGCGCCCAGCGGGACCCCCTCCACGGCCAGGCGCACCCGGCGCGGTGCGGCAAAGGCGGTGGCTTCCAGGGTCACCTGATAGCGCGGGGCGGGGGGTAGCTCCAGCGGAACACGCACTGGGCCTGACCCCCCGCCCCCAGCCAGCGCGCCAGTGGCCCGCCGATCACTTCCCGCGCATAAAAGCCAGTATCAAGGTAAAAGGCATCTTCTGGCGCGCCAAAGTCGATCTCGTAAACACCTGGTGCCACCTGTGGCGGGGTGCGCGGTTGGCAGCGCTGCGGGTGGGCGGCTGTGCCATACACCACCGCCGCGCCTTCGACCGTCACCGGGCAAAAGAAGGGCAGTTGGTTGAGGCGACCCAGGAGGTCCTGGGCCTGGCCACTGGCGGCGTCTGTGCGGTCCTGGTGGACGATCAGATAGCCAATGGGCAGGTCCCAGACGTAGGCTTCCAGCGCGGTGCGGGTTTCCTCGCGGAAGAGCTGAAAGCCGCCCAGCCAGCCCAGCCCAGCTTCGTTGCGGAAGTAGTCGTGATAGTAATCTGGCACGCGGGAGAGGTGCCCATTGGTGATGCGCTTGCCATGGTGCAAAGCGTTGTATTGGGTGTAGTAGTTGCTGCCCACCGCCGCCCAGCCCGAACTCATTGCGACGGGTACATCTACCACCACATAATCGGCCTCTTCCTGGCCCATCCAATCATAAAAGGCGTATTGCTGGTAGGGTTCGCCCGCCGTGACGGGTTGCAAAACGCGCAGGTCCGCCAGCAGCAGCAGGCACAGCAGCGCGGTGCTCCTCCAGCGCAGGCGCGGCGACCACTCCGCCCAGACCGGCGTCCAGCGCGCCGCCAGGTAGGCCAGCGCGCAGAACACAAAGGGCGTCACAAAGCGTTCCGGCACGCGATACATGCCGCCAAGGGCATCATGCAGCAGGGCGTAGGGCAGGCGGATGCTCTGCCCGCCCAACGTGACCTCCGGCCCCAGCGAAAGCACCAGCGAAAACGGCACGGTTCGTCATGCGCAGTGGCTAAGCCCTAGTGGTAACGATTACGTGCGGCTCTCGCTGGCCCCTGTTGCGAATGCAAACCTGGGGGAAGCAGCCGAGGCTTACGTGCAGGCACGGTATGCAGAGCTGGTGAACCTTGAGGGCATAGACGACGCGACCAGCCCCAGTGGCACGCTGCGGCGCAGCTACCGGGCTGTGGGCAGCCCTGTTGTGGCGGATGGGCAGATCGACATGTTCTTTCAGCTACAGGCAGGCACGCTGGTGGTGCTGAGTTCGCCAGTGCCCACAGCACCGGCAACGCGCTGGGTGCCCACCTTCCAGGCGACTACTGGGCACGCTGCGGGTGCAGCCACTGCCCA
>JAAUUD010000176.1 GCA_012031655.1 Anaerolineae bacterium
ACCCCTCACCCACCTTTACCCCAGTGCCCGCCACCGGACCAGGCTGGGGCCCCTGCACCAGGGTGCCGCCGCAGGGCATCACGCCTAATATCCCGGGGGGCGTGGTGGATGAGGTTGGCGGGGTCAAGCTAGGCGATCCGAACGTCACCTGGACCATCAGCGAGCGCACTTTCCAGAGCCGCTACCCGGATGGCATGACTTTCGGCCTGAGCATCTCCAGCAGCGCGGGCGAAATTCAGCAGGCGCGGGTGGTCTTTACTCATGCCATCACCAGCCAGAATACGCAGCCCGCGCAAAGCATCAACCCGGCCACGGGCCAGCTGATCGCAGAATGGCAGCACGACCGCCGTCCGCCCTGGTTAGCGGTTGATTATTGGTGGGAAGTGACTGACAGCGCCGGGAACAGCTATGCCACACCGATTGTCGAAGGAGAATATGCTGACCTGACCCGCGAGTGGATCCGCATGGAGAACGACGACATCGTGGTGGTTTCCGTCGGGTTGCCGGAACTGGCCGCCCAACTGGCCCTGGACGCCATGGTGGCTCAGCGCGAAATCTTCCGCGAAGCCTGGGGGGAGTTGCTGCCATACAAGCCACGCGCCATCCTCATTGGGCGCCTGGATGTATGGGAAGAATGGCAACCGGGCCTGACCAACCCCAACGTCATCGGCACGACCAACGGCACCTGGGGCGCGGTGGTTCAGCGGGTGAGCGGCTCGGACCTGACCGACCTGGCCTTTGGCACCGTGTTGCACGAAGTCGCCCATCTTTACCAGGACTGTTGCGCCGCTGGGCTTCCCGACCGGGAGCTGGTTCAACGAAGGCAACGCGACCTTCTTTGAGCGTAGCCAGCAGTACAATTACGAGGAGCGCGTGCGGGATATTGCCGCCGTGGGTCAGCTTCCGGCGACCTTCGTGGGCATCGGGCCGAACCCCGCCGGGCTAGGCCCGGATGGGCGCGGGCGCCTGGGCTATGACGTGGGCTACACCTTCTTCGTGTGGTTTACGGATAACTTCGGCGGCCTGGAAGCGCACCGCCGCTATGTGGAACTCGTGCAGGATGTGAGCATCGGTCGGGATGAAGCCCTGGAGATGATCACGGGCCTGAGCATTCAGGAGATCGAAACACAGTGGCGCTTGTGGCTGGGGGCTTCGGGGGCGGCGCCCACATTGCTGCCGACCATCACCCCGATTTTCCTGCCCACTCCCACCCCTTTCCTCATCCCTGGCAGCGGAAATTAAGCCAAAGCATTTTCTGGAGTTCTGGGGCCTGGAGCAGGCGCACTGCTTCAGGCCCCTTCGGGGTGCACAGGGGTTGCGGGGAGGTCCAGTTTGCAGGCCCCATCGGGGCAGTCGTAGCCCAAGGCCCGATTGATGGCATAGCGGCGCGCGCCACCCAGCGGTAAACACGCGGCCCCAGCCAATCCATCCCAGGCAGGTAGAGCAGCGGGAGCAGCAACCAAAGCAAAGGCAGGTGCCAGGCCAGGTAACGCAAACCATAAAAGCCCGGTTGCCAGCGGCCCTCGCGCCGTTGAATGTAGATTTCGCCCAGCACGTCTGCGCCTTCTAGCTCCGGAAAGCGCGCCAGTACCGCCCGCTGCTGTTGGACATCCTGGCGTTCTACGCGGCCCAGCCAATCCAGCCAGCCCACCACCCGTTGCGATTGGCGACACAAGATACAATAGCCATCGTAGAGCATTACAATTCGGTTCATAATGTCCTCGCTTTTTGAGTTCGCCATGTGGATTTTAACAAAGGTAGCCCAGCCATGACCGTGACCATCTCCTTTGGGTTTTTGCTGCCCAGCTACACGCATGACATGCTGTGGCTGACTGCGGGCGAAGAGCTGCGCCACAAGCTCACCCCCAGCGGCGTGACCATCACGCGGCTCAGCGAAGAAATGCCGCCTTTCACCCTGCGTTGGGGGCACCCCGGCGGCTCGCCGCTTATGCAGTGGAGCAGCACCAGTGGGCAGCTGATGTGGGATGGCCGATTGCGCATGGTTGGGCGTGTTGATAGCTTGCATATTCTGGCAGAAGACGAACTGATGATCATGGAGATTTCGGGTTATTTACGAGACGCCCAGCAGCCACGCTTACCCAGCCTTCAAACGCTGCAAACGCGCCTCTTCCAGGCCAGCCCGATGGTTATTGAGCCTGAGGGCGACCCCGCCTGGTATGCGTTTTTGATGCCGCTGGACAGCCCCCTGAGCGACCTGGCGCAACAGGCGTTTTTCAATGAAACCAGCCTGGAATGCTGGGGGAGCCTGGCGCACGAAGCTCCAGGTTTTCATCATCTGGTGGGGATGCCCTTTATTCTGGAGTCGCTCACCGTGCATGGATGAGCCAGGGACCCCGTTCCAGGGGCCCCTGTGGCGAAATGGTGCCTACTGCCCTTCGCCCGAAGGTGGCACGGGTTGCAGGTTGGGGTCCATGGTGGGGGCCACTGGCGTCAGGCTGGTGTCTGGGGTCGCCGGCGTGACTTCCGCCGGTGGTTGCACCTGCACGGGTGGCGCGGCTTCCGTGGGGAGGGGCGTGGGTTGCGCCTGAACATTGTTGATGGTGATGGGCACATTGATGCTGGCCGTGGCGCCGCGCGCATTTTCCACCGTCAGCCGCAGAATGTAGCTCCCGTTCTGGAAGGGGGTAAAGTCCACCACCCCCAGCAGGCTATTGGGGTTGGGCTGCGGCGAGAAGACCTGCTCCAGCGGTGCAGAAAACTGGTCTGGCGTGGCAGCGCTGGCCAGGGTAAAGGTGTAGCTCTGGAAGGCCGGAGCCGTCACGCTGCCGCGCATTTCTGTTAACCCAGAAACCAACTGCCCTTCGGTGGGCGCAGAGAGAGCCAGGCGCGGGCGCTCTTGGCCGGGCTGGCAGGCTTCGGTTGGCAACGGTTCAATGGGCACCGCAATGCCGTTGCGTTGCGCCCAGGCCTGGCCGTTGCCATTGGTGTTGATCCAGCTCACGGCTGTTGGGTCTGTGAGGTCAACAAAGCTGGCGGTTTCGATGAACTCCGCGCAGAATTCGTTAGCCAACAAGCCGGTAAAGCTGTCAATTTCCTCCGTGACCAGGAAGCCCTCGTCTGGCAAGGGCGGAAGCTGAGAGTTGGCGACAATTTCTGTACGTGCCGTGCCAATGGCGCAGCTATCTGGCGCGTATTGTGCGCCGGTGATGTCGCAGACCTGGGCGGTGGTGATCTCGGCGGGTGCGGCAAAGTCGCGCGGGCTGAGCCCGGCCAGGGCCGCTTGCATGGTTTTGTTCCAGATGGGCGCTGCGGTGTTTGATCCTAACACGGATGGATTGGTGGGGGAGTTATCCGTGTTGCCTGCCCAGACGACCACGGCGGCTTCGGTGGTGTAGCCCACCGTCCACAGGTCGCGGTTATCGTTGGTGGTGCCGGTTTTGGCGGCGGCCTGCCAACCCGGGATGGAAAGGGACTGCGCCCCGGCAAAGCGCGCGTTGGGGTCGGCCATCACATGTGTCAGCAGATAGGCCACTTCTTCGCGCACCACGCGTAAGCCAACGGGGTTTTCCTCCGAGGCGAAGATCACGTTCCCGTTGCGGTCTTCAATGCGCGCCACGCCATAGGATTCGTGCAATACCCCGCCGTTGGCCAGAGCGGCCATGGCGCGGGCCATCTCAAAGGGATAAACCTCGAAAGCCCCCAGCGCAGAAGGCAATCCGGCTTCGCTGGGCGTCTGGAGCGGCGTTTGCATCTCAAAGCGGGCCAGAGTGCGCTCGAAGCGGTCTGGCGTCACGAAGGCCAGCGCCTTAATTGCCGGGATATTCAGCGAGTTCCCCAGGGCGAAGCGTGCGGTTACCGGGCCGCTAAAGGTGCCGCTGAAGTTGCGCGGCACATACGTGCCAAACTGCGAGGGCACATCCCACACAATGCTCCCAGGATACCAGTATTGACCGCTTTCGTCCGGCTCAAAGGCGGTTAAGAAAACCAACGGCTTGATTGAGGAGCCGGGTTGCTGGGCAGTAAAGGCCACATTCACCAGGCCGTCGATGTCTGCGCCGTTGTACTCCGAGCGGCCATCGCTGTTGAAGTCTGCGCTCCCCACCAGGGCCAACACGGCGCCATCCTCCGGGCGAATGACCACCACCGAAGCATTGTTGGTGTTGGGGGTCACGGCCAATTCTTCCAGCACGGCCCGCTGAGCGGCCTCCTGAACACTGGGGCGGATGGTAGTGTAGACCTGGAAACCGCCGCCGTAGACCGATTGGCCAAATTCACGTTCCAGCTCTTGCCGGACGTAGTTCACGAAATGCGGATAGGTGGCCTCAAAGGCGGGCGGCTGAAAGACCGCCACCTTCACCTCGGCGATATCCAGCACATAGGTCGATTCGAGTTCGGCTTGCGTCACGCAGAGCGGGCTTTCAGCATATTGGCCATGCTGCATCTGGATGCACCCATCGCCGTTGGCTTCGGTCATCAGCACCAGGACCTGGTCCATGCGGCTTTTGGCAATCTCAGGGCGCACGACCGGATCATAAACCGCCGGGGATTGCGGCAAGCCCGCCAGAAAGGCTGCTTCGGCCAGATCCAATTCGGCGGCGGGTTTGTTGAAGTAGGTCTGAGAGGCTGCCTCGATGCCGTAGGCCAGGTTGCTATAGTAAATCTCGTTGAGGTAGATTTCCAGGATTTCGTTCTTGCTGTATTGGCGGGCAATCTCTGACGCAACGAAGATTTCTTGAATCTTTCGATATGCAGAACGTTGCGAGGCCAGTTCGGGGTCAAAGACCAGGGTGCGGGTGAGCTGCTGGGTGATGGTACTGGCGCCACCACCCGCCCCCTGAGTCTGGACGTTCCGCACCGTGGCGCGCAGGATGCCCCACAGGCTAAAGCCGGGGTTTTCATAGAAGGTTTCGTCTTCTGTGGCGACCGTGGCATGGATCAGCCAGGGTGAAATTTCTTCCAGCGGCACATAGCGCCGCGCGCCGGTGTTGGGGTCGTTGAAGGCGGCGAGCTGGTTGCCTTCTGCATCGTAGATGATGGTGGTCTCGAAGCTGCTGGCCCGGTCGTCCAGGCTGTTGATTTCATCCCGGTATTCATTGATCACCGCGAAGTAGAAGATCACGGCACCCAGCACCGCAACAAAGATCAACGTGAGCGCACTCACCACGCCAAAGATGGACACGCGCAAGCCCCATTTGCTGAGCGTGGCGCGGTCAAAGTAGCCGCGAAAGGCTTCGCTATAGTCCGGTTGAATGCCGTTCATCTTGGGCTGGTGCGGGTTGGCGGCTTCGGCAGGCGCATTAGGGTCACTCCCTGGCATCCCCGGAGCCGCGATGCCATCTGCCATCCCGGCTTGCTGTATGGCCGGGTTCGGGATCGTCTCTCCGGCGGCAAAACCAGCCACCTGGGCCGCCAGGTTGGGGTTTTCCTGCGTGGGGGCATCAAAGCTGCGGTGGTCTTCCAGGGCAGTTGCGCCCACCAGCGTGGCCTCCAGGTCTTCCACAGGTACGCGATTGGGCAGGATGGGCTGTTGGCCCTCCTGGGGGCCTCCCTCCACCCCATAGCGGTTGTCCCCTGCCGGGCGGGCATCAGCACCCGCTTGTTGGTCAGGCTGCCAGGGCGCGGCGGGTTCCACCACCGGGCGCGGAGGTTCTTCCGGGAGCCATTCGCGGCCTGTGTAGCGATACCAGCGGTTGGTCTCCAGCCCCAGCATCCACCAGCGGCCCTGGTCATCCAGCAACATCAGGCGCCGCAGTTCGTCCTGAAGTTGTTCTCGCGTGATGCGCCCTTGCAAAAACTGGTCGCGCAGGATGTTTACTTTCTGCTCGACTTCTGCAAAAGGGTCTTGCTGGGGAGCTTGCGCTGCGGCGGCAGGGGCTGCCTCGGCTTGGAAGCCGTTTGCGCCAATGCCCGCCCGTTGATCACTCTGGTTGGGGTCAAAGCTACCCAGGTCCGCTGGCTGCGCGGCGCCCTCATCAGCGTCAATGCCAGGTAGAGCATTCACCGGTTCGCTATCCTGGGGCAGTTGTGCGGTCCCCATGCCCTCGAGTTGGCCACTCAGGGCCGGGTCAAAGCTGTTGCTATCTTCTACAGGTTCTGCTTCTGCCTCTGCCTCCAGGCCCAGGGCGGCCTCCAGCCCCGGCAGGGCGCCACTCCGCGAAGCATCGAATTGCCCCCGGTCTGGCTGAATGCCAGGCAAGGCACCACTCCGCGAGGCATCAAAGGGAGTGGCTTGGGGGGGCGGCGTAAAGCCAAAGACATCCTGCGGCGCCTTCGCGCTGATCAAGAACTCTGGTAGGATGTTGGGCGAAGGCGGCGGGATGAGCGCCGGATGCGGCGCTGCTTCAGCAGGCGGCTGAGGCCGATACCAGGCCCCTGGCGCAAGCGGCTCGTGGCCGATTTCTGCTCCATCGCCATTGCCTTGTGGGTTGGCCTGGGCGGTTGCGCGCTCGGCCAGGGCTTCGTCAGTGAGTGCATTGTTGGGCTGCTTCCACATAAAGCGCCCGAATTCCGGTTGGTGCCATCCGCCGTTGCTCATCGCCACTTCCCAAACTCTGAAACGTAAAGCAAACCTCGCTCCTTAAATTATACTGGATTTATGCCGAAGGTGTGGAGCTGTCTGACGAGGATTGGCTGGCCACAAGCACTGTCCAGCGTCCGGATTGTACGCTCTTGCCCTCCTGATTCACCACTTTTACT
Organism: Anaerolineae bacterium; assembly: GCA_012031655.1. GTDB lineage: Bacteria > Chloroflexota > Anaerolineae > Aggregatilineales > J027 > JAAUUD01. Next base: position 6,658 of record JAAUUD010000176.1, read on the forward strand.
TTGAAGGTCACCATGCCGCCGCCTAGCCGGGCAGCGGGCTTCAGCGCTTCGACCTCAATTGCGCAGTGGATGGTGTCTCCGATTAGCACCGGCGCGCTAAACTTCCACTCGTCGACGCCACGGAAGGCCAGCACGGTGCCAGACAAAAAGCGCATCTGAAAGGCCAGCCCGGTCGCCAGGGAAAACACCAGCGCGCCATGCGCCACCCGTTGCCCAAAGGGAGTGCTGGCAGCGAAAACAGCGTTGGTGTGCATGGGGTTGTAATCCCCAGAAAGCCCCGCAAAATTGACCACATCCGTTTCTGTGACGGTGCGTCCATCGGTGGTGATGGCTTGTCCGATGGTAAATTGCTCAAAAAATAGCCCGGAGGCCGGGGAAAAAGCAGGGTTTGCCATAGCAGGGTCCTCGATTCTAAGCGGATCTCTGTGATTTTTCTGGCGCGCCAGGTAACCGCCGGGCCACGCTGGTCCACCAGGCTTCGCGGTACCAGAACAGGAGCCAGCCCACCATCACGCGGCAGCACCACGTAAACAATGGGGGCTTCTGAACCCGCATCGCCCACTTCTTCTACCGGGGGTACGGTCCAGATGTGCAATAGC
>JAAUUD010000177.1 GCA_012031655.1 Anaerolineae bacterium
CGAAAGCATAAGCAAAGGTGTCCACCGGCACCCCAATCCCTTCTTCCAGGTATTGCTTCGATTGTGCCAGTTCCCACACAATGGCTCGGCGGTCCAGTTGGTAGAAGCTACGATGCGTCACGCTGTGGGAGCCATAGCTGATCACCCCGGCATCGTACCAGCCGCGATAGAGGCGCCACCATTCGCGCTGTTCGTCGCTATCAATGGAAAAAGGATCGTCTGTCTCTGGCGTTTGCACATAGACGATGCCGTGCAAGCCAAACTGCTGAAGGGTGGGGGCGATGACATTTACCAGGTTAGAGGTTGCCCGCCCCAGGTCAAAGGTCAAGATCACGGACTTCTCTGGCATGGGCACACCTTCGCGGGCAAAAGCGCGCAATTCGTGCACATTGAGGCCCTGATAGCCTACCTCCCCCAGCCATTGCATTTGCTCCTGAAACCATTCTGGAGTCATGCGGTTATTAAATTGATCCGAATAGTTGATGTTATGATATTCCAGGGCAGGGATACGCTGGAATATCGCCCCCTGTGCCGCCGCCTGGCCCAGCGGTGCTACAGCCGAGGCACTCACCAGCGCCAGGAACTGCCGCCGATTCAGCCTGGTCATCCGTTGTCCCCCAAATCATTGGTACGTGACGAAGTGGGGAAATCATATCCATAAACACTCAGGCAAACAACTTATTGGGAACTCAGGTTTTAGCAAGCATCCTGGTTAGGCAAGCACAAAACCAGGTAGGTTTAAGCCGCTGCCCTGGATTGTGGGACGCACTGATTTTCGGGCTTGTCGCCCGTGGGGCTTGCTGCTATACTGCTCCCACTTAAACCCATATGGCGTCTATGGTGTAGGGGTTAACACGTCTCACTGTGGATGAGAAGAACGTGGGTTCAAATCCCACTAGACGCCCTGAACCACGGAGCTAGCAATAGCTCCGTTTTGCTTGCGCCTTCAGGAACGCGGTGCGCGCAAGTTGGCCCGCTGGCGTGCCTGGTTGAGCCGCAGCCCTTCACTTTCCCAGATGGGCCGGATGTGCAGCACATACTCCCGTAAATCCTGAATGGGCACCACCATATCCGTCCGTTGCAACTCCTGCGTCGATTTCTCCGGCTCCACGCCGCCAAGGGGGGCAGCATCCGTCACTACAACCGGTTGGTGTTCTCCAGTGGCAATCTTGACGACTTGCTCCAGCGCTTCCTGGTCTAGCTGGCTGGGTGGCTTGACGCCAAACGCCTCCCAGATAGAAATCTCACCCGTATCGTGGGTGGAAGGCGGCAGGCCAGGCACAATCCGCTGGGTGGTTGTCATGGGGTTCAGCGGGCCAGCGTCTTCCGCAGCAGCGGGCGCTAGCGAAGGCATTTCTTGCTGAAGCTGAGCCGGGCGCGGCTGCGAGGGTGGCCTTTGTTCTGCCGTAGCTATCGGCGTCGGTTCGTTACGCACAGGTTGCGCAGGCTCCGCAACATCCAGAGGGGTGGTTGGCAGGGCTGGGTCGGTGCTGGGGGCGCGGCAGGCGTCTCCGCTGGTGTCACTTCGTCTGCATAGCGCAAGCGCGAGGGGTCCACCCGAGGCACCCCGCGTGGCGGCGTGCTGGGCGCTGGCGCAGAAGGCGCGGCCTGCGACTGCTGAACGGCCTCATCCAGGCCCTCGGGGCGGCGCGGCTTGGTGTCTGCTACGGTTTCCACCACTGGCACGGCAATCTGCTGAGATGACGAGCGCATGATATCGCGTACGGGCTTGATCACCTGGCGGCGCTGCTGGCTGGCGTCTGGCGCGGGCCCTAGCCCCTCAACATGTTTACGCAAGCGGCGCAAACTGGTCACTATCATCTCGTTGATCTGGCGTTTTTGCCCAGCGCATGCCGCAGCGTCCCCATCAGGCCGCGCGGTTGGTAGTTGATGGTCCATTGGACGATCGTCCCTTCTGGAACGGGCTGCAAGCGGAGACGCCCGACCCAGTTCTGATATTCGCGGCTTTCGATGAGCGCATATTCATAGCCCAGCCCTTCATACCAGGCGGTGATCTCTTCGACCCTGTCCTTACCACGTGGCGGAATGCAGCGCCGACGCGTCCCAACCCCAAACTGGCGGGTGCTCAACAGCGAAACGCGCTGACAATCCTGCCGCCAACGTGGCAGTTGCTCCTGATCTGCAATCACAGACCAGACAGCATCCGACGATGCCGGAATGAGTATTTGCTCAACGATCAGTGCAGCCACTGGCCACCTGTCCCTCACTTTGCTTAGGCAGGCAGACTATACTGAAAATCGGACGAAAATCTACCCGCCAGCAACCCGTCGACCTGTACGCCGGAGGACCGTAGCCCAGCCGTGGCCTGATCAGGGCCAAGCAGTCGTCTCTCGCAGCTTGACAGAAGCTGTGCTACACTACGTCACAACATGTAGCAGTGGGTGGTTTAGTTTTTGCCTGCTCCATCTGTGGTTTTTGGGTTTTTGCTTGCCACCCTGTTCGGCGCAAGCGCGCACTTCATCCTGGGTGGAGATGCTCGTCGGTTGGCCTTGTTTCTGCTAGCGGGCTGGTTGGGGTTCGCCCTGGGGCAAATCCTGGGCGATTTGTTGATGCTGTCTGCGGGAGAGGTTGGGGCAGTCAATTTTTGCCCCGCAACCAGTGGGGCCTACCTGGCCCTGGCGCTGGTCTTTGTGATGACGCGCCGCCGCAACACCGTATAACCGATGAGGAAAGCACCCTCGTATGAAGGAAAATGTCACCATGCCCGATCCTCAAACCTCTGCCTCGCCACCGGATAAGCCAAAGCGTCCCCCACGCTCGCCCATCAAGCGCTTTCAGCAGGCTGCCCCCCTGGAACAAATCGCCATTGTCCTGGGTGGAATCCTGGTGTTTTTTGTGGTTGCGCTGCTGCTCTCCGTCATCATCGGGGTGGTGACTGGGGGTTCAGAAGATGTGGCGGCGGTTGTTGCCATTGTCCGCGATATGTTCATCATCTTGCTGGCCATGCAAGCCATGCTGATCACCCTGGCGCTCATCGTGATGATCCTGCAACTGGCTTCGCTGATCAATTTGCTCCAGAACGAGATCACCCCTATCGCCAAAAACCTGCAAGACACCAGCCAGACCTTGCGCGGCACCACCAACTTCCTGAGCGAAAACCTGACCCTCCCCATCATCGAGGGGCGCGCCTGGGCTGCCGGATTTGCGAACTTCGTGCGCGAGTTGCGTGGCATCCGCCGGGCAACCCAACCCAATGGCGCCAGCACCCCTCCCACGGAAACGACCGCAAGCACCCTCAACCCGCCCCCTACACCCGTCAAGCCTCAACCTAGTCACGCCGGAGCAACACCCCATGCTGAAAAGAAACCATCCTGAACGTACACCCCGTTACACCCGCGAGTTTCTGGGCGGCGTGCTGGGCGGCTGTCTCGTCGGGGGGCTGGTCACTTTCTGGTACGCGCCCTTTAATGCGCGCCAACTGCGCGACCAGGCTGCTGATTGGCTGGGAGGCACCGCGAACCAGGTGAATGCCCGCCTTCAGCAGAACCCGGTGCAGGAGGCCCTGGCCGAAGGACGCGCCATTGCCCAGCGCCACCGCGCCAACCAGGCCCAGCCAACCACCCCCCGGGAGGGAACCCCGCCAATCTTAAGCGTTACGAGGGCTAATCGGCGCAATGTTCATCCGGCGTTTGCGACTTGCCCCTCTGCGGCAGCTTCTTTCCTGGCTACTGCGGGTTCAGCCTCAAGCCCCTGCGCACCAGCGCCTGGGCCAGTTGCTGGCCTTGTCGCTGTTGGTCTCTGGGGTGCTCAGTGTGGCGGTGGCAATTGTCATTACCGCCTGGCTCATCCCAGATGGTGCCCGTCTGGCAGGACCAGGACACCTGGTTAGTGGCCGCAGGTGTGCTCAGCCTGGTGGTGCCTTTCAGCCTCAACCGGCGCGGCAGGCTCCGTGCAGCCGCCCTGGCCACGGTATTCATCGGGAGCGTCATCATCCTGCTGGTGAGCTACCCGGATACCTCGCGCTATGGCCTGAACAGCCTCTATTTTCTGCCGGTCATGGTGTTGTTCAGCAGCGTTTTTTTGGACCACCGACTGACTGTGGCTGTCGCAGCGCTCCAGATTGTAGCCGTTAGCAGCTTACCGCTTGCTTATGGGCCTGTAGTGAGCACGCTGGATGTTGTTTATGCGCTGGGGGTGATGGTTTGGTCTTCAGCCATCATCCTTCTGCTCACCTTCTTTCGAGATGTCTTTGAGCAGCAGCAACATGCCCAGCTTCAGGAAAACGAGCAGCGCTATCGCAGCATGTTTGAGTCGCAGGTACACGCAGTCGCCATTCATGATGGCACGCGCTTTCTGCTGGCCAACGATGCCACCGCTCGCCTGTGCGGCTATCAACAAGGGAGCGAGTTGGTGGGAGTGCCTCTGGCGGCGGTCATCCACCCCAATTGGCACACACAAACCCTGCATTGGGCCAGAGAACGCCTGACCGGGGAGGGCCACCCGCCTCAACGCTACGAGCTTTGCCTGCTGGGCGCCGATGGCGTCACACGCTGGGCCGATACTGAGCATGTGGTGATGCAGCTCGATGGCCAGCAGGTGACCATGACCCACGCCATGGACATCACAGAACGCAAACAGGCGGCCATACTCCTCCACCAGCAGCGCGATCACCTGGATGCCCTGCACCAGACCACGCTTGACCTCATGCGCCAGCAGGACCTGGACAGTCTGCTGGAGACCATCCTGCGGCGTGCTGCCGAGCTAATTGGCACCTCAGATGGTTACATCTACCTGCTGGAGCCTGATCAAGACCTGTTGGTGCGGCGGACTTCGCTGGGCGTCTTCAACCGCTATCGGCAAATGACCCTACACCGCCACGAAGGGTTGGCTGGTAAGGTGCTGGAAACCGGCAACGCCATGATGATTGACCACTATGACCAATGGGAAGGCCGCTTACCCCGCTTTGAGACCGGTATATTCTCGTCAATCATTGGCGTACCGCTCAAGACGCGCGGCCAAACCGTGGGCGTCATTGCGCTGGCTTACCCCTCCCCGGACCAGCACTTTTTGCCCGCCCAACTGGAAATTTTGCAGCGTTTTGCCCAGTTTGCTTCCCTGGCCTACGAAAATGCCCGCCTGGTGCGCGAGCTTCAGCGCAGCGAAAAACGCAACCGGGCCATGCTGGAGGCCATGCCAGACCTGGTGCTGCGGATGAACCAGGCCGGGGTTTACCTGGACATCAAACCCGGTGATCCGGCTGAAGCTTTTGAACTCCCCCTCAATGCAGTGGGCCGGGCCGTGCACGAAGTCCTGCCGCCAGAAGGCGCCGCACAGGCCCAGCAAGCCATCACCGACGCCCTGCATACCGCTCAAACGCAGATTATCGAATACCAGAGCAAGGTCGCAGGCCAGCCCCAGGATTATGAAGCGCGCGTTATCCAGACAAAAGAAGACGAGGTGGTGGTCTTTGTACGCAACATCACAGAACGCAAGCAAGCCCAGCAGCAGGCCCTGGACCTCCAACTGGAAAAAGCGCGTGTTCGGATGCTGGAAGAATTCATCAGCGATGCCTCGCACGACCTGCGCACGCCCCTCAGCAACATCCGCTCGCGGCTCTACCTGCTTCAGAAAGCCAGTGATAACCTCCAACGCGCCCGCCAGAGCAGTGTCATTGAGCTGGAAGTGCTGCGCCTGGAAACGCTCATCACCGATCTGCTCACGATGGTCCAGCTAGACCGAGGCGAAACCCACCCCGACCGCAGCCTGGTGAACCTGAACCACCTGTTACAAGATGTGGTGACCGCCCACCAGGCCCGCGCCGATGAAAAAGCCTTGCGCTTGCAAGTTTCCCTGGCAGAACAGCTCCCGCCCATCCTGGGAAGCGCCACCCAACTCTACCGCGTGTTCAGCAACTTGCTGACCAACGCGCTCAACTACACCGAGCACGGGACGATTTCTCTGCGCTCGCAGGCTCACGGCGCACAGGTGATGGTCGAGGTAGAAGATACCGGCATCGGCATCACTGCGGAGGACCTCCCCCACATTTTTGATCGGTTCTTTCGCGCGGACCGCGCCCGCAGTGCCCATAGCGGCGGCACCGGGCTGGGCCTGGCGATTGTGAAACGCATCATAGAGTTACACGACGGGCAGGTTATTGTGCACAGCCAGCCCCAGCAGGGTGCTCGCTTTCAGGTATGGCTGCCGATTAGCCAACACCACAGCCAACCCGCACAACCCACACGCAACGCACACGTATAGCACAGGTAGGAGAGCAGGGCGCCAGGGCGCGCCAGGGGGAAATCAATGACTACGCTGGACGACATGTGCATCAATCACCCAGAGCGCGCGGCGATAGAGCGCTGCGAAGTCTGCCGGGACCCGCTCTGCGGCTATTGCCTCTACTACACCGAGGATGGTCAGCGCCTTTGCGAGCGCCACGCGGAGCAAGCCAAACAGAGCGGTGTACGCATTTATCCGCCTGCTGTTTATGCCCAGGGGATCATCCCGGCCCAGGCCGCCGCCCGCGCAGAAACCAACCTGCCCGACCTCAACCGCAAGGGCGTTTACGATCCTAAATCTGTGCTCTACCGCGCCAATAACACGGACCTGACCAGCTTCCTGGGGATGATCATCGGTGTGTTCATGCTGGGGAGCTGTTGCGGTGGCGTCTATTGCTTTCCCTTTGTGGGGCTGGGTTTGGGCGTGCTGGGCCTGATGAACGCCAAAGACGCAGTGGAGCCAGGCCGCACCCGCCAGCAAGCCTGGATTGCCATCCTGACCAGCGGCGGTTTGCTGCTGGCGCTGGCGCTGTGCGTGCTGGCCTACATCGCCTTCTATGGCACCCTGGTTGCCAGCCTTAACACCAGCAGCGGCTCCAGCTTTTCGCTATTTCCTACGCCAACAGCCCCCTTGCCCACCCCGGCTGGAACGCCATAGCGCAGCGCTGCCCCTATGCCTATAATCAGCGCGGTTTTCAACAATCATGCAGAGGAAATTTATGCACCTGTATCTTATCCGACATGGGCAAAGCGTGGAAAACACCCAGCCCTACGATGGCCGTAATGACAATAGCGCCCTGACCGACCTGGGCCAGGCCCAGGCCGCCGCCCTGGCCACCTGGCTCGCCCAACCTACCCAGCGCATCAAGTTCAACCGGCTCTACAGCAGCCCGATGCAGCGCGCCAAACAAACCGCAGCAGCCATTGCAGGCGCGCTGGGCATGGAAGTCGCCTTCGACAGCCGCCTGATGGAGGTAGGCAATTGCAAACCCGATGGCAGCCCCTACCCGCTGGAT
>JAAUUD010000178.1 GCA_012031655.1 Anaerolineae bacterium
AGCACTAATAGTGGAACTCGGACAAGCCGAACTGCACCCCAAACATGCCTACACCAACGCCCAAGACTATCGCATCACGGGCACTTACGCTCGCCTGGGGCTTGATTTTTATATGGTAAGCCAACCCAAGAGCAGCATTTACCTGGGCTTGCGCTACGCTCAAAGCCAGCTGGAAGACCAGGGCACCTGGCGGATGGCCAGTGCACTCTACCCCGCCCACGAAGAAAGCTTTGGCCCCGGCGTGAACGTGCCACCTGGACAGAAGTGCTGCTGGGTTCGGAGGCCCAAGTAGGAATTAAGGCTTAGCCTGGATTAAACGCAAGGCTTCTGCCCGCAGCTCGGCAGACTCGCGGAACACACCGCGCGCTGCGACCGTTGAGGTAGTTGCTTCGTGCAGCTTTACGCCACGCGAAGACATGCACAGGTGCTCCACGTCATACAATACCGTCATGACCCCACGCGGGCGCAGCAGTTCCATCAGCTTATCCGAAACCTGAGCGCCAATGCGCTCCTGCAACTGAAAGCGCCGCGCATAAATATCGAGGATGCGCCCCAGCTTCGAGAGCCCCAGCAAGTGCTGGTCTGCGATGTAGGCCACCGCTCCGTAGCCCTTGAAAGGGGCCAGGTGATGACTACACAGGCTGTAGAACTGCATATCTTTGACCACCACCAGGTCATTCGAGCCGCTGGAGTTTGGGAACAGCGTGACTTCATCTTCGGCGCTGCGCGCATAGCCATTTGCCCAGAACTGTAAATAGGCCTTGGCCACTCGATCTGGCGTCTCTGTGTAGTTAGGATCGTCCCAGTTGACATTAAACGCATCCAACAACTCAAAGATCGCCTTACGGATGCGGTTAAACTGCTCGACATCTCCGGTGATGACTTCTGTTTGCTCGAAGGCATCCACGTAACTGGGGCCATAGTCCTCAATTACGTCCAGGTCTTCCAGGCGCGCCAACTCAAAGCCACTGACCACCCTGCCACCTGTCACCGGAGGCAAGCTCAGCGAGAGATTCTCGATCCTCTCAGGGTCATGTGCCCCATTACGACCATTTGCCATTGTCATCCCAATCACCTCTCCTCACTAACGTCGCGTATGTCAGGGTGCGCCTTGGGGAGCACCTTTCGGTTGGACATCAGCGGTCTGGGTAAAACCTGAGTGGATGAAAGCCCCCTCATGCCTTTTCCGTATCCGTCCAAATGCTGTACCATCTTGATAGATACCATATAAAGGTTCTGCCAAGCATGTCATATCACGGAACGCTAAGAGGGCTTTAATTTTCCCATCATGGACCAGATTCATATCAAGAATTTACGTTTGCGCTGCATGATCGGCTTTAGTGAGCATGAATTGAAGGATAAGCAAGATGTGGTGATCAGTATGGTACTGTTCACAGACATCCGCCAAGGGGGGGGAAATGATCATCCAGACGACCTACTGGTGAACTATCGCACCATCAACAAAGCTGTAATTGCTTTGGTGGAAGCTTCGCACTTCAAAACGCTGGAAGCCCTGGCGACCCACATCGCGCGCCTGGTTGTGCTGGAGCACCCTGTCCCGCGCATACGCCTGGAACTTTATAAACCCGGCGCGCTGCGCTTTACGGATGATGTGGGCATCATCATTGAACGTACGCCAGAGGACTTTGGCGCATGAACCGGGTTTTTTTATTGATGAGCACCAACGAAGACCCGATCCAAAATTTGCAGCGCTGCTATAGGCTTTTGCAGGTGCGTTGTCAGGTGCTTCGTGTTTCGTCGGTCTACGAAACACCCCCTGTTGGTGCCCAATATCAGGCCAACTTTTTGGATGCCGTGGTCGAGCTAGACACAGAACATGCGCCGCTGGATTTTCGAGAACACGTGCTGGGTGAAGTGGAAACCTTGCTGGGGCGCCAGCGCCCTACCCCCCGCACAGAGGTCGTCTCGATCCCCATTGACCTGGACATCCTGTTGTGGAACGACGCTCATTTTACCTTTGGCGAAAAGCCCTGGCAGGTGCCAGACCCCAAAATTCTGCACGAAGCCCACCTGGCGGTCCCGCTTGCCGAGCTTGCACCTGCGCTGCCGCATCCCACGGACGGACGCCCACTTGCCGCGATTGCCGCGCAACTGGGCATGACCGCCCTGATGTTGCGCCCGGATGTGCAATTGGGGGCGAAAAATGGATAAGTGGCTACGCGAGATCGATGAGGCGCTGAACAGTGGTGACCTCAAGCGCAGTGAACTGATCATTGCCCGCCAATTGCGAGCGCACAAGGGCGCTTCAGAACGTGCGGGGCTACTCTTGCGCCGGGCATCGGTGCGGTTGATGGGGGCGCGGCCAGATGATGCCTTTGAAGACCTGGAAACAGCAGTTGCGTTACAACCGGAACAGGAAAACAGCCCATCAGTACGCACGCTGCGCGCTGATGTGCACCTGGCGCGCTTTGAGTTAGCGCCAGTAGGGTTTGCAGACCGCGCAGATACCGATGCAGCGCTGGTTGATTACCAATACATCCTGAAGCATGCGCCCACTTATGAGCGGCGCGCGTGGGTGCATTACCAGATGGGTCGGATTCACCTGAGCCAGCACGAGATCGAAGCTGCCGTGCAGGACTTCAGGGCGGCCCTGGAGTCCCCCAGCCAACCGCCACAGGTCCATGCACTTTCGCACGAGCGTCTTGGTTTTATCGCGCTGTACGACCAGCGCCAACCTCGGCAAGCCCTGGAAGCGTTTCAACGCGCAGTTCAGGCCCATTCCGGCAACGAGGAAATCGGTTGGCTCACCCAGCTCTATCTTCAGATTAGCCGTGCTCACCTGGAACTAAGTGAACATCAGCGGGCGCTCTCAGCGGCCCAGAAGGCCTTACAGGCTATTCAAAGCGGCACCACCACAGCGCACCGCAACTTACTGCCTGAGGCCCATATGGCCCTTGGCGATATTCTGGCGCTACGCGATGGCGCCGAAGCGGAAGCCATCAAGCACTATTTGCGCTTTCTGCAGAGCAGCAAGCGGCCCCCAGGGATTGACGTCACCTGGAGCCAGGTCCACGAGAATATTGGCGATCTTTCCTTTCGGATCGAACGCTACCAGGAAGCGATCAACGCCTACGAAAAGGCACTGGAATACAATCCCTATCACCCCTGGGAAGTCAAGCTACACTACCAGATTGCTCGCTGCCACTACCGGATGCGTGCCTTCGAAAAAGCCGTTGAGGCCATCCAGCGGATGAAGCACCTGGCCGCCCAGGAACATGCCAACATCACCGACTGGCGGGTGGCGACCCTGCTGGGGAATGCTTACTTCGCGCTGGAGCAGTATCCAGCGGCGGCAGAAGCCTATCGTGAGGCGATCGCGCTGGCTCCGCCAGGCGCCAGCGAGTTGGAACGGACTGAGATTTACCTGCGGTTTGCAGAAGAATTGGCTCGATCACCGCACTAAATTTGCCTGAGTCATGTACAATAGATGCATGCAATCGGGTAACAGGATGAATCGGATCGGATGACGCAACTGCATGTCATTGGGGGTGGGCTGGCTGGCACAGAAGCTGCCTGGCAAACCGCCCAGCGCGGGATCCCCACCACACTTTATGAGATGCGTCCGCAACGCACCACGCCCGCTCACCAGACCAACCGCCTGGCGGAACTGGTGTGCAGCAACTCGCTGGGGTCCAACCTGCCAGACCGTGCCTCGGGCATGCTCAAAGTTGAGCTTCGGCGGATGGGTTCGCTTTTGATGCGTGCTGCTGATGCTGCTGCCGTCCCTGCCGGGGGTGCACTTGCTGTGGATCGTGAAGCTTTTGCAGACTTTATCGAGACGGCGCTGGCACAGCACCCACTCATCACCCTGCGCCGGGAGGAAGTCACCCGCATCCCGCAAGAGCCGACCATCATCGCCAGTGGACCGCTCACTTCCGAGGCCCTAGCCCAGGAACTGGAGGCGCTGCTCGGCCAGGAGGCACTGTATTTTTATGATGCCCTGGCACCCCTGGTCAATGCCGAGAGCCTTAACATGGAAATTGCCTTCCGCGCCAGTCGCTACGACCGAGGCGAACAACCGGATGGCGACTACATCAACTGCCCGCTGGACAAGGCTGAATACTTGCGCTTTTAGAGGCCCTGCGAACAGGCGAAACCATTGAGTTGCGGGATTTTGAGCGCGAGGACCCGCGCTTTTTGAAGGTTGCTTGCCTATCGAGCAGTTGGCGCAACGCGGCGACCGTGCTCTGGCTTTTGGACCCATGCGCCCAGTCGGCCTGACGGATCCGCGCACAGGGCGCCGCCCTTATGCCGTGGTGCAACTCCGCCAAGACAACCTGGCCGGGACTGTTTACAACATGGTTGGCTTTCAGACCAACCTCAAGTGGCCGGTGCAGAAGGAGGTTTTCCGCCTGATTCCGGGCCTGGAAAACGCCACTTTCTTCCGTCTGGGCCAGATGCACCGCAACACCTTTATCAATGCGCCGCAGTTGCTCGATGCCACGATGCAGTATCGTCATCGGCCTGGCCTGTGGTTTGCTGGCCAGATTACCGGCGTCGAAGGCTATGTTGGCAACATAGGCACCGGGCTGCTGGCTGGCGTCAATGCCGCGCGGCACATGCACGGGCAAGCACCGCTCGTTTTGCCACCTGCCACCATGCTAGGTGCACTTGCCCACTATGTAGCCCATGCAGAGCCAAAATACTTCCAGCCGATGAAGGCCAATTTTGGCATCCTGCCGGACCTGGATCCACCTGTTCGAGAGAAGCGCGCTCGGGCAGCGGCGTATGTGCAGCGCGGTCGAGCTGCATTGGATGCGCTCCTGTTAAATGAAGTATACTGGGGCGAAATACGGCATGGCGAATGGAAAGCGGCTGGTGAATCGCTGGGTAACCTGGCTGACGGATAACCGATCAGGGGTTCTTGAGATTTTCGAGAGCCATCTGGATGGGCAAGCACATGCCTTAGCGCTGTGGGCGGTGCTTATTTCGGATGCCGAGGAAGTGCCCCCGCAAGCCTCGCAGGATTTTGTTCGGCAACATCTCCTGCTTGTGCACTCCAGCCTTCCAGCTGCTGCTGCACTGCTCCTGACGATCCAGACCCAACTGAACCTCCACATTCGGGCTACGCTCTCCGCAGAGGCTGCCCTGGATGTGCTGGAGCGTTGCCAGGCCGATTTCTCTCAGATGATTTTGCACCTGATGCAACCAGCTGCCTTGCCCTCTGGTGATGAACAGGCTCGTTTGCAGCGCCATAAGTCAGACTTCATCGCGATTGCAGCCCATGAGCTAAAGACCCCACTTACCCTCATTGAGGGGTATACCAACATGCTGGAAGCACAACTTAGCGGCGAGGACAACCTGCGTGCCGCGCTGATGCTTAACGGAATTACCAGCGGGGCACGTCGACTCCGCGAGATTATCGAAGATATGATCGACATTTCGTTGATTGAAATGCAGTTGCTCAAGCTGCATCGCCAGCCGGTGTGGATCAAGCGCTTGCTGAACATCGTAGTGGCGGAGCTGCAACCGGTTGCCGCAGAGCGCAAGCTAAGCCTGGTTTTTGATAGCGCCACCTGTCCAGAAGTCGTCACGCTGGGCGACCCAGAGCGCCTGCTTCAGCTATTCGGAAAACTGCTGGAAAATGCCATTAAATATACGCCTGATGAGGGGCAGATTCTGTTGACAGCCCGTAGCCACGAAGGCATGCTTGAAATTTGTATTCAAGACAGTGGCATTGGCATTAATCAAGAAGATTTACCCATGATTTTTGATAAATTCGTAGCTCTCAGTGAGGTCAACCTGCACTCCAGCAGTAAGACACAATTCAAGGGGAGCGGGCCGGGCCTGGGGCTGGCTATCGCCCGTGGCATTGTGGAGGCCCATGCCGGGAAAATCTGGGCGGAAAGCGAAGCGCGCAACGAAGAGACCTTCCCGGGGACGCGCTTTTACGTCCACTTGCCCATTCATCAGGAGGCTGTGCAAACCTTGCTCAAGGACCCCGCTCAGGGCAAGCAAACCTGGCCCCCCCGGCATCATCCGGCCCTCAGCCACCCACTGAACCTCCAGCCAGAGGAATCTTCGCCTTCTTCCTGAGTTTAGTTGATTTATAGAAGAGAGTAGCTCTGTGGCCCTGCATATAGCACACCGTATTCAGAATCTCCCAAACTACCCTTTTGTTGAAATTTCTGCCCAGGTTAACCGGCTGCAAGCGGCGGGGCACGATGTTATTCGCATGGATATGGGCAGCCCGGACCTTCCACCGCCGTTGGAGGTGCGCCAGAAGCTCGCAGAACTGGTGATGAGCGATGCCGGACATGGCTATACAGGCTATCGTGGGTTGCCTGCGTTCCGCCAGGCAGTGGCGCGCTACTACGAGCGCACTTTTGGGGTTCACCTCGACCCGGATACAGAGGTACTGCCCCTGATTGGCTCCAAAGAAGGGCTGGTGAACGCGACCCTGGCGCTGGTTGGGCCAGGTGATTCTGTGCTGGTGCCCAGCCTCTCTTACCCGGCCTATGCCATGGGTGCTTTGCTGGCAGAGGCCGAAGTTTGCGAGTTGGAGGTTAATGCAACTGGGGGCTATCTGGCGGACCTGAGCCAGGTTCCGACAGAAGTTGCCCAGTCAGCACGCCTGCTCTGGGTGAACTACCCGCATAACCCCACGGGTGCGCTGGCCAGCGTGCAAGACTATACCACTGCGGTAGAGTTCTGCCGGGCAAATAACCTGCTGTTGATGTCTGATAATCCTTATTTTGCGGTGGTCTTTGAAGGCCAAGCGCCGGTGAGCGCGCTGCAAGCGCCCGGCGCGCGCGAGGTTACCGTTGAATTCATGTCGCTGTCCAAGTCGCACAACATGGCAGGCTGGCGCCTGGGCGCTGCGGTCGGCCAGGCAGAAGCCATTGCCGCCCTGCTCCAGGTCAAAAGCAATGTGGATAGCGGCACTTTGGCCCGGTTTACCAGGCTGGCGTCTTTGCGCTGGACCACACGCCGCAAACCTGGATTGATGAACGTAACGCGCACTATCGCCAGCGCCGCGACCTTCTGCTCGAGGCCCTGCCAGACCTGGGCCTAACGGCTAGCATCGTCCCCCAGGGGGCGTTGTATCTGTGGGCCAGGGTCGCGGCGCTGGATGGTGACGATGTGGAATACTGTCGCCAGGTGCGCGAAACCGCGTATGTCTCGGTGGTTCCAGGGGCCATTTATGGCGCCGCTGGGCGCGGCTTCGTGCGGTTGGGCTCACC
>JAAUUD010000179.1 GCA_012031655.1 Anaerolineae bacterium
GCGCTGCGCGAAGGCTGGATGCGAGCAGTGCCAGCACTGGCCGCCGGGCTGTTGATTACGGTCAATCCGCTGCTGTGGGAGTATGCCCAGGAAGTGCGTGCCTATGTGGCCGTGCCGCTGATCGCGCTGCTTCTGCTATACAGCGCCGCCCGACTGCTGCATCGGCAGCCACCGCGTATGGGCGACTGGGCGCTGGTATTCGCCGTGCAGTGTGTCGGCCTCTATACGCATAACCTGGTTGTGCGCTGGTGGCCTGGCTCAACGTCGCGCTGGGTCTTGGCTGGCTGGTCGGGCAGCGCTGGCGCAGGATGATCGTGTGGGCAGGGCTGGAACTCTTCGTGATCCTAGTGTATATCCCCTGGCTGCTCACACAGTCGCCGTCCGGCACACTCCTCAACACCCCGCCGCTGCCTGGCCTGGACCCCTATCTGGAGCTTCAGGCGCCGAACGGGCAGATTGTGGCGGAGAATGATCGCTGGCGCCCGGAAATTCCAGATGCCTACATTCGCCACACCTTCGACGTAACCGGGGTCTATATTGTTTACCTCAGCAGCCTGAACCCGTCCAGCACTGGCGGCTATGTGCTCTCCGTGAGCGACGGCTTTACCCTGCGAGATGTGCCACGGGGGCGCCTGGTGCTGAATGTGTCATCGCAGGGGCGGCTGGAAACCTACGGCGCCCGCAATATCTGGCAGTTGGAAGTTGCCGATGTCAACGAGCCTATTCAGATTGACGTAGAAGCCCTGGACCCCAGCCGTTTTGATGTCATGGCGGAACTGGTGGCCCCGGATGGCGACGTCTGGTTTGATAACGACAGTGGCGAGGCAACAAACGCCCGCCTGAGCAACCTTCTGCTTGACCAACCCGGCCTCTACCGGCTGAATATCGCGGCCAACAACAACGCCAGCATTGGCGCGTATCGCATTATCTGGCGCCTGGCCCGCGATCTCTTCACCCCCACCCCCAGCCTCACGCCCACGCCACGGCCCACCTTCACCCCAACACCGCCCACCCCGGCCCCGCCCAGCGGCACCTTTGCTGGGGAGGTGGCACCCGGCGCCAGTTTTGAAGTTTTTGTGGCGGCTAACGCAGGCAACGACCTCAATATTGTGGTGTTGGGGCTGGAGGGCTTCGATCCTGTTTTGCGCGTCTTTGATCCTGCCAATACACTACTACTGGAAGTCGACGACGTTTCAAACAGCACGGACCCCCGTACCCGGCTCACGGTTGCCCAGTCGGGGTTGCATCGCCTGGAAGTCCGCGGCTATGACGGCAGCGGCGGGCGCTTTACGCTCAATTACATCGTGCGCTAAGGATGGAGTAGCAAGGAATCACTATGCCCAAAAAACTTGTACTGCTTTTGGTGATGATCGGGTTATTGGGCCTGCCAGCCAGCCTGGTTGCCCAGGAGCCCCCCCTGTTGGAGCCAGGTGTAATGGTGGAGGCTTCTCTAAACGAAGTTGATGAGGTGGATGTCTATCAGTATGCCGGGGTGACAGGCGAGCGCGTGACGCTGACCATGGTCGCTGAGCCAGGTAGCGGCCTGGACCCCGTGCTGGAGTTGTATGACCCCTTTGGCTTTCTGGTGGCTAAAAATGATGACATCAACCAGGCCGGCGGGATTCGCGATGCCGGGTTCAGCCTCTTTTTGCCCTTCGATGGGGAATATGAAATCGTGGCCCGCAGCTTTGCGGGGGCTTCCAGCGGGGGCTACACCCTGTTTCTGACCAGCCAGGCACCGCCCCCACCTGTCAGCCTGGGTAGCGTGCGCCTGGACGAAGTCATCAGTGGCGAATTGCAAGCCGGGACGGATGTGTGGGATTTTGTGCCGGTCGAAGACGGGGTTTTTGAGATCAGCCTCACATCCGAAACTTTTGACCCCTTGCTGGAAATCACGGATATCACCGGCCTGAGCCTGGCCCTCGATGATGACAGCGGCGAGGGCGTCAATGCTTTGATCGCTGGGGTTCCGCTTTCGGCCAACGAGGTCTACCAGATTCGCGTGCAGAGCTTTAATGGGGAAGGCAGCGGCCCCTACGCGCTGCTGGTGCGCCAGGTTGGCGCCCTGCCCACCAGTGACGCCCCCGGCACACTCCAGCTTGGCGAAACCGTCAGCGGCATCTTACTCGCTGGCGAACAGCTAACCTTTATCTTTGAAGGGAATGCTGGCGAGCGCGTCAGCATCCTAACCGAAGGCGATTTTGACGCCTACCTGGAAATCCGCGACCGTTTTGAAGACATCATCGCAGAGGATGACGATAGCGGCCCAGACTTTATGCCGCAAATCGAAGGGCTTGAACTGCCAGAAGATGGCAGCTATAGCATCGTGCTGCGCGGCTTTAACGAAATGAGCACCGGCAACTTCTCTTTGACGCTGTTGCAGGTCGAAGCAGCGGCCAGCGTTGCCCCCGAAGCCGTGCCGCTGAACCTGGGCCAGAGCCAGGAAAGCACCCTGGTAGCGGGGCAGGTCTCTCGCTTCACTTTCCAGGGCGAGGCAGGCACCGCAATTCAGATCGAGGTGCTTGCTGACCTGGACACCGTTATGGAGCTTTATGGCCCGGCGGGGGAGTTCCTGGTGGGCGATGATGATAGCGGCGGGGCCTTTAACCCGCTCATCGAAAACTTCACGCTGCCCCGAAACAGGCGAATACCAGATCGATATTTTCGGCTTTTCTTTGGATGCACAAGGGCCGTTTACCATCACCCTGTTCGAAGCCGCAGAAGTCCAGTTAGAAAACCTGGTCTTTGGCGAAACCGTGCAAGGGGAGCTGGCACCGGGTGGCCGGGTGCGCTATGCGTTCGAGGGCAGCACAGGCCAGTTGATTTCTGCCAGCGTGGAGAGCAACTTTGACGCCCAGCTGGAGCTCATTGACCCCGATGGACTGGCCCTGGCCTTTGATGATGACTCTGGCGGCGAGCTGCAACCCTTGCTGGAGGCCATCGAGCTGCCGTTGGAGGGGACCTATATCCTGGTGGTTTCTGGCTTTGGTAGCACAGATGGCGGTCCCTTCTCCCTGACGCTGGTGGCCGAAGATGGCGCCATCCCCGCGACGGATAGCATCTCTATTGGCGAAACTTATTCCGGCGACCTGACGCGCGGCGGCGAAGTGCGCTTGAGCTTCCCAGGCGAAACAGGCCAGCGTGTGACCATCAGCCTGAGCGCAGAATTTGACGGGCTTTTGGACCTCCTGAACCCGTCAGGCGAGGTGGTGGCCAGCGATGACGACAGTGGCGAAGGCGTCAACCCGCTGCTCTCGCAGATCACGCTGGAGGAGAACGGCGAATACACCATCGTCGTGAGCTCCTTCGCGGGGCAGGGCAGCGGCCCTTTTACGCTGACGCTCAACCCGGCTGAAGTTGCAGTAGAACCCACGCCCGCCCCCGTAGAACCGAGCGCTGCTGCCCTGGAATTGCCACTGGGCGAGAGCATCGAAGCCACCCTGGGCGCAGATGGACAGGCTCGTCTGACCTTTGAAGCTGCGGTGGGGGATGTGGTTAGCCTGGGGGTGGCGCCCGTGCCTTTTGATGCGCCATTGGACCTTTACCTGGAGCTTTTGCCCCCTCCGGGGAGCAGGTAGCGGTCAATGACGACGGCGGTTGGCAGCTGAACCCAGCGCTGGTGGGCGTCCAACTGTCAGAGAGCGGCCCCTACACGGTTTTGGTGCGGCCTTTCGCCGGGACAGAAGAAGGCGCTGCCTTCCTGGTCAGCCTGGCCGAAGGTGCGGTCTACCTCTCCCCCACGGGCGAACCTGCCCAAACCCTGACCCTGGGCGAAGCGCAAGCTGTGGAGCTAGACGCTCAAACCTCGGCGCTCTTCCTGGTGAACCTGGCCAGCGATGAGCCTGTGACCGTGAGCGTGGAGGCAGCCGAACAGCCTGTAGTCCATGTCTATAGCGCCGAAGGCTTTGACCTAGGCGTGCTGGGTGACGATCTCTTTACCCCGGAAGGTCTTGGCGACTATCTGTTGGTGCTCGTCAGCGAAGCACCTGTGAGCGGCTCCTTGCTGGTCACTCAGGGCGAAGTCGTGGTTCAGGAACCGACGACCACCGTCCAGGGCGCTATCCTGAGCGACGGACCGACTCTGGGTAGTGTGGCGCCCAACGAAACGCAGGTTTTTACCTTCACGCCCTTGCAAAGCGGCGACTACAGCTTTGCCCTGAACGCCCGCACCCCCGAAAGCCCCCTACGACCCCTACCTGCGCGTGCTGGCAGCAGATGGGAGCGTGCTGGCCGAAGATGATGACAGCGGTGGTGCGTTTAATGCACTGGTGTCGTCGCTGACGCTGGCAGCGGGGCAGACCGTCACGCTGGAAGTGAGCAGCTTTGCCGGGCAAAGCGGGGGCGATTACTTGCTGGTCATCGTGCCCGAGGCGCTGGAATCCGCCGACCCCATTGAGGGGGGCGCGCTGGCCGTGGGCGAAGCCGTGGAAGGTGAACTGCGGGCGGCAGGCCAACTCGCGGAATATTCCCTGAGCCTGGATGAAGCCGCTACGCTAACTTTGACGGTCGAAGGACTGGCCGTCCCCACCCTGGATGTGCTGGATGCAGACGGTGCGCTGGTTGCACGCGGCGCTGTGAAGCTGGAAGCACTGAAGCTGGACCCCGGCACCTATACAGTGCGCGTCTATGATCGCCTGAACCGGACAGGCACCTTTACCCTGACCATCACCTCTGCCGAATAGGCCCTGTTTTTCCCCTGGGGGGGAGCAGCCATGCTCCCCCCGTTGCCTGTTAATCCCTAGCTCAGGACGCGCCCTATGCTGGCTGATCTGGTCGAGTTTTTCGCCGGGATCATCGAAGACCTGATCCTGCGCTTTGGAGCCGTTGGCATCTGGGCCATTGCCCTGCTGGAGAATGTCTTCCCGCCCACTCCATCTGACGCCATTTACCCGCTGGCCGGAAAGCTGGCCTACGAAGGCCACATTGGCCTGCGTTCTGTGCTCATCGCCGGGACGCTGGGCACGCTGAGCGGTTCTTTGCTCTACTATCACGTGGGGCGGTGGCTGGGTGAGGCGCGCCTGCGGGCTTGGGTCATGCGCTGGGGGAGTTTTCGGGTATTGGGGGTGCAGGTGACGCTCTTTGCCATGCGTGACCTGGACCGTACTTTGCGCCTCTTTCAGGAGCGCGGCGAGTGGATTGTGTGCCTGGGGCGCTTTATCCCGGTGCTCCACAGCCTGATCTCCATCCCGGCGGGCGTGGCCCGCATGAACCGCACTCGCTTTGCTTTTTACACAGCGCTGGGGGCTATCCTGAATGCGGGGCCGCGCGTTTTGCTGGGCTACTGGCTGGGCGCCTATTGGGATCAACTGCTGAATTCCCTGCGGCTCTACGAGTCCTTATGGATACTGGTGTTAGGCGGTGCGGTGCTGGCCCTGATCCTCTATCGGGTGATGCGCTTCCGTCGCCAGCGCCTCTCAGAGCGACTCCACCATGCGGTAGATTAAAAAGAAGCTGATGACGCCCAACGCCACCAATAGCGTCCCCAATACAACCACAACAGCAGCGCAACCCGCCCGCGCCAGGCGGCTTTGCAGCAACAGTTGCAGCCCCACGCGCAGCATCGTCAAAAAGAACACCGTGCTGCCACCGGCAGTGGCGGCAGCGGCGTCGTCCACCTGGCCCGCTCCCAAGAACACATCCGGGATGAGGTCTACGGGCAAAACGACATAGGCAGCGCTCATCAAAATGACCAGCAGCACGCTACCGCGATAGGTGCCGCGCAGCCAGTTCAGGGCACGCGAGACCAGCGCTTTGTTTTCAGGGGGGGCAGTTTCTTGAATCATGAGTACTCCATTTTCACTTGGTTCTGGCTGGCGCCAGTTTGTTCGAATTCGGTGATGTTTTCTAGCGTGGTTTCGGCGATGTTGCGCAGGGCATTTTCGGTAAAGAAGGCCTGGTGCCCCGTGATGATGACATTGGGGAAGGTCAGCAACCGCGCAAAAACATCATCTTGAATAACCTTGTTCGAGAGGTCCTCGAAAAAAAGGTCCGCTTCTTCTTCGTACACATCCAGGCCCAGGTAGCCCACCTTGCCAGACTTGAGCCCTTCGATGAGGGCAGCGGCATCGACCAGAGCGCCACGGCTGGTATTCACGATCATCACACCCTCGCGCATTTTTTCCAGTGCCTGGGCGTTGATGATATGGTGCGTTTGGTGCGTAAGCGGCGCATGGAGCGAAACAATATCCGCTTGCTGGAGCAGCTCGTCAAGCTCTACGTACACCCCGCCCGGTCGATGAGTTCCTGGCTGGGGTAGGGGTCAAAGGCGATGATGTTGCAGCCAAAGCCCATCAGGATATCTCCGGTGATGCGCCCGATTTTGCCTGTCCCAACCAGGCCCACGGTTTTGCCATACATGTCAAAGCCCAACAGCCCTTCCAGGGCAAAGTTGCCATCGCGGACGCGGTCGTAGGCGCGGTGAATTTTGCGGTTGAGCGCCAGGATCAACCCAACGGTGTGCTCTGCCACTGCATAGGGTGAGTAGGCGGGCACGCGCACCACCGTGATGCCCATCTTCTCGGCCACCTGGAGGTTCACGTTGTTATAGCCCGCTGCCCGCAGGGCGACCAGCCGCGTGCCTCGGTTGGCCAGCAGCGCCAGCACAGTGCTATCCAGCAGGTCATTCACAAAAGCGCACACGCCCTCGAAGCCCGCCGCGAGCGAGGCGGTTTCGCGGGTGAGGCGTGGTTCAAAGAAGACCAGGTTATGGTCATGCGCCAGGTTGGCAGCTTTCAAAAAGCGTTCGTCGTAGGGTTTGGTGCTAAAAACCGCAATTCTCATCCCAAAACAAGCCCTTCCACTTGGTAAATCACCTCCACATCCTTCCAGTGTAGCGCACCTTGGGCCGCCTGTGTGGCAGCCAACGCCGCGAGGACGCTATCCAGGGCGTCTCCTTCCACATCGTGCAAGATGACCGCTGTGTGGTCAAGGGCCACCTGGAGGTCCGCCTGTAGGGTTCCGAGAATGTGTTGCCGGGCGGCGCGGTGCTCCGGTTGGCGCCCTTTGTAGGGGATGTACAACCCGCGCCGCTTGAGCAGCACCGCCGGGCAGGCTTCCACCACCCAGGGCAGGTGCATAGCGGCAGGTTGCATCGGCAGCACACAGGCTGCGTTGCTCAGCACCAGGGGGCGGACCGACGATCCCGCAGGCCGTAGTAGGTCTGGACGATAGACGTCGGAGGTTATAGGGGCTGAAGGGCGTTTT
>JAAUUD010000180.1 GCA_012031655.1 Anaerolineae bacterium
CTGGCCATTTTTGACCTGCTGCCCCTGCCGCTGGTGATGCTGGCGGGCGCGGCGGCGATGGTGCTGGCCGGTTGCCTGACCATGCCGGAGTTCTTCGAGGCGGTCGAGTGGCGCGTGATCTTCCTCATCGCCGGGATTCTGCCGCTGAGCATCGCCATCGCAGAAAGCGGCCTGGCGGACCGGGTTGGCTCCGCCCTGGTGGATGCGCTGGCCGGGCAAAGCGCGCTGTGGTTGGTGCTGGGGATGTTCCTGCTGACGGTGCTGGTCGCGCAGATCATCGGCGGGCAGGTGACCGCGCTGCTGGTGGGTCCGGTGGCCATCAATGCGGCCTTGCAGGTGGGCACCAGCCCGCAAGCCATGAGTGTCTCGGTGGCGATTGGCTGTTCCACCGCCTTTCTGACGCCCATCGCGCACCCGGTCAACCTGCTGATGATGGCGCCGGGCGGCTACGCATTCAAAGACTTTTTGCGGGTGGGGCTGGGCATGACCCTCGTCACCCTGCTGGGCCTGGCCTTTGGGCTATGGTTCTTCTGGGGTGTGGGGTGAGGGCACGCCGCCCAGCCAAAACCACACAGGTGAGCAAGAAAGGACCCTCCCCATGCCCTTTGATTTTTCCGCCTTCCCCACCTTGCAGCGAGCATCAGGCGAAGCGGAACGCTGTGCGAAGGTGGTGGTAATGTTTATTACCGTGCGTTACCGACCTTTTTTGTCGCTTTTATGGCGAAAATAGCTGAGTTTTGCATGAGAAAACGGAAATTTTGGGGCATCTTTTGCTAAGGTCTGTGGAAATCGGACCGTAATTCCGGCAAAGCAAAAGGGTGCCCCTGCTCATGCTCCGCCCCGGCGACCCCGCCCCCAACTTTACCCTGAACGACCTGCACGGCCAGGCGCACACCCTCCACGCGGCAGCCCGTGCCCAGGGCCGCCCAGCCTTGCTCATCTTTTTGCGGCACCTCGGCTGACTGCCCTGCCGCGAGCATGTGATGCAGGTGCATCACCAGGCAACCGAATTTCGCGCCGCCAACACCCTGACCTGGGTGATCAGCTTTGGGGCGCTCAAAAACGCG
Organism: Anaerolineae bacterium; assembly: GCA_012031655.1. Lineage (GTDB taxonomy): Bacteria > Chloroflexota > Anaerolineae > Aggregatilineales > J027 > JAAUUD01. The sequence goes on from JAAUUD010000180.1 coordinate 1,068, forward strand.
CAGGGCTGGCAGCAGGCGCTCAACATCCCCTATCCGCTACTGCTGGACCCCGACCGCCAGGTTTACGACGCCTACGGGCTGGGAAAATCGATGCTCAACAGTTGGAACCTGCGCACGCTGAGCTACTACGGAGCCAAGCTGCTACGCGGCGCGGCCCTCCACGGCATTCAGGGCGATCCCCATCAATTGGGCGGGGATTTTCTGGTGGGTGCGGATGGGCGCCTACTGCTTGCCCGCCCCAGCCGCGATCCCCTGGACCGCCCCGAAGTCTCTGCCCTGTTGCGGGCGCTGGCGCGCAGCAGCGCCTAGTCGCGCAAAATGCGGGCCTGGTCCTCGGCCCAGCGCACGGTAACGGCCTGCCCGGCATGGAAGCGTTGCTCCGACCGATGGCCGAGGTTCTGCGCCCGCACCACGATCTCTGCCCCGGTTTCGCCCAGGTGCACCACGTGGCGCATGTCGGTCCCGATGTACACGCTATGGTGCAGGCGCCCCGGCAAAACGACTGTAGCAGGGTCCGTGGCCTCGGCCTGCCCATGTCCTTCTACCGGATGCAGCGTTACTTTTTCAGGCCGCACCGCGACAGTCACCTTGTCGCCAGGTTGCGCCAGCGGTTCAGGCATCAGCGCGCCCACCATCTGCCCATCGGCCAGTTCCACCTGGGCCCGGTCAGCCTGGTGGGCGCGCAGGGTGCCGGTCAGGAAGTTCGTCTCGCCGATGAAGTCCGCCACAAAGCGTGTTTGCGGTTCTTCGTAAATCTCCTCTGGCGAGCCAATCTGCAAGACGCGCCCACCCTCCATCACCGCGATTCGGTCTGCCATGGTCAGCGCTTCTTCCTGGTCGTGCGTCACGTACACAAAGGTGATGCCCAGGCGCGTTTGCATCTCCTTGAGTTCGTACTGCATCGCCTTACGCAGCTTGAGGTCCAGCGCGCCCAGCGGCTCGTCCAGCAACAGCACGGTCGGGTTTTTGACCAACGCCCGCGCCAGCGCCACGCGTTGCTGCTGCCCACCAGAAAGCTCCTTGGGCTTGCGGTTGGCTGCGGTCGGCAGGCGCACCATCTCCAGGGCTTGCAAGGCGCGGGCCATGGCCTCCTTGCGCGAGACACTTTCCATCTCCAGCCCAAAGAGCACGTTCTTGAGCGCGCTCATGTGCGGGAACAGTGCGTAATCCTGAAACACCGTGTTCACCGGGCGGTGAAACGGCGGGACGTTGTGCATGGGCCGCCCCCCTATCAGGATTTGACCGCTGGTCAGGTCCTCAAACCCGGCGATCATCCGCAGGGTGGTTGTTTTGCCGCAGCCACTCGGCCCCAGCAGCGCAAAAAACTCGCCACGCCGAATTTGCAGCGAGATGTGATCCACGGCGCGGACCGGAGCTTCGCCCCGCCGCCCGGCAAACTCCTTGGTGACGTTGATCAGTTCAACATCGTAGGGTGACATTCCGATTTCTGCGTTCCTCCTGATGATCATGCCAACGATGGGGGCCGGGCACTCCCCGAACCCCACCTCTGCCTGCTAGTTGCTCAGCGAGGTGACTACCTCGTTCCAGGCTTCAAAATACAGTTCTTCCACATCCGGGATGTCCATCACAAACTGCAAGGTGCGCAGCGTGCCTTCTGGCGGATAGATATCCGGGTTGGTCAGCAAATCCGGGTTGATGAGTTCCAGGTCCAGGGCGGTCTGGTTGGGCGTGCCATAGTTAATGTAGTTGGTGTTCTCCGCGCCCACATAGGGGTCCAGGATGAAATCCATAAACACCTGCGCCAACAGCGGGTTTTCCGCGTCCGCCGGGATCACGAAGTTATCCACATAGGTCAGCGCGCCCTCCTGCGGCACCACGAACTGAAATTCGTCGCACTCGCACTCCGCCGCCAATTGCACGATGTCGCCGTTCCATTCTATGGCGATGTCCACCACGTATTGCTCCAGCAACACCTGGCCATCATCGCCCGCCACCGCCACCACGTTATCGCTGTTCTCCATCAGGAAGTCGCGTGCTTCCGCAATTTCATCAGGCTTGGTGGTGCTGGGGTCGTAGCCCAGCAGCATCAGCGCAGTGCCCATCATCATGCGCATGTCATCCTGCCAGGCCACCGGGCCATCGTGGTTGAACACGTCATACCAGCTATCAATCTCGCCCGTGATTTCCTCGTTATAGGCCACCGCCAGAATGCCCCAGAGATAGGGGATGGAATAGCGATTGCCGGGGTCGTAGGGCGGGCTGATGAACGTCTCGCTGACGTTGGCCAGGTTCGGGATGTTCGCGTGGTCGATTTCCTGAAGCAACTCCTCGTTGATCATCCGCCCGATGATGTCGCCCGTTGGCACCACAATATCATAGGGCACGGTGCGTTCGCGCAGCAGCAACAGCACGGCCTCGCTGCTGTCCGTCACGTCATATTCCACCGTGACGCCGCAGAGTTCTTCAAACAAAGGGATGACATCCTCGCCGATGTACTGCGTAAAGCTCAGCATACGCAGGGTTTGTCCTTCAAACCCCGCAGGACACTGCCATTCGGTTTGTTCTCCCTGTGCCAGGGCGGTGGCAGGCCCACCCAGCACCAGCGACGCCGCGACTAGAAAAGCGAGCAGCTTGGTCATTCCTCAAAAAGCCTCTTCTTGGGTCTTATGGGGTTAACGTTATGCGCCGCAACTGTTGCTACTTTGCGACTTATCTATAAGCATAAGCACATTTGGAAAAATGTATACAGGGATTTTGGCCAGCCAGCCCCCCCCAAAAAGCCGGGGCAGCCCCACCCACGGGCCGCCCCAGTGCGGCGGCGCCGCTAGTTGCTCAGCGAGAGCAGCACTTCGTTCCAGGCCTCAAAGTAGAGGTCCTCCACTTCGGGAATGTCCATGGCCGTTTGCAGGGTCTCGAACGTCTCCGCAGGCGGGTAGACGGTCGGGTCGTTCAGCAGGGCCTCGTCCACCAGTTCCAGGTCCAGCGCGGCCTGGTTGGGCGTGCCATAGGCAATGTAGTTGATGTTCTCCGCGCCGATGTGCGGGTCCAGGATGAAGTCCATAAAGACTTCGGCCAGGGCGGGGTTTTCGGCATTGGCCGGGATGGCCAGGTTGTCCACATAGGTCAGCGCACCTTCTTCGGGGATCACGAAGCGGAAGTCGTCGCATTCGCAATCGGCGGCCAACTGCACGATGTCGCCGTTCCACTCAATGGCGATGTCCACCACAAACTGCTCCAGCAACACCTGGCCATCATCGCCCGCCACGGTCACCACGTTTTCGCTGTTCTCGATGAGGAAGTCGCGCGCTTCTGCAATCTCATCAGGATTGGTGGTGCTGGGGTCGTAGCCCAACAGCATGAGCGCGGTGCCCAGCATCATGCGCAGGTCGTCTTGCCAGGCCACCGGGCCATCGTAGTTGAACACGTCATACCAGCTCGTGATCGGTTCTTCGATCAGTTCCGCGTTGTAGCCCACGGCCAGCAACCCCCACACATAGGCGATGGAGTAGCGGTTGCCGGGGTCGTAGATGGGGTCGGCAAAGGCTTCGCTGAGGTTGGCCAGGTTCGGGATGTTCTCCTGGTTCAGTTCGTAGAGCAGCCCTTCGTTGATCATGCGGCCCAGCACATCCCCACTGGGCACGATGATGTCATAGGGCGCGGTGCGTTCGCGCAGCAGCAGCAGCACGGCCTCGCTGCTGTCCGTCGCATCATATTCCACTGTCACCCCGCAGAGTTCTTCAAAGCGCGGGATGATGTCTTCGCCGATGTACTGCGTAAAGCTCAGAATTCGCAGGGTTTGTCCTTCAAAACCCGCTGGACACTGCCATTCGGACGCATCCCCCTGTGCGCCGACCCGGGCAGCCCCCACCAGCAGCAGGGAAGCCACCCAAAGTGTGACCAGAACCTTATGCATCAAAACTACCTCCCGTGTTGTTGATGGTTAACCGATTTTGACGCCCAACCTGCGTTGCACGCCTTTCTCAAAAAAAAAGAAAACTCTGCGATTTTTGCGCGCCTCCCCCCAGGCGGCAGCACCGCCAGCCACCCAGGGAGAGGCAACCCATCCGGGGGGCTATTGCCCCAGCGCCAGCAGCACTTCTGACCAGGCTTCGGCGTAGGCGGTTTCCTGCTCCAGCACATCCACCGTAAAGCGCAGCGTGGCCAGCGTTGCGTCATCTGGGTAGATAGCCGGGTCGTTGAGCATGGCTTCGTCCACCAACCCGGCATCCAGCGCGGCCTGGTTGGGCGTGCCATAGGCAATGTAGTTGATGTTCTCCGCGCCGATGTGCGGGTCCAGCAAATAGTCGATGAACGCTTCGGCCAGTTCGGGGTTCGGCGAGTCCGCCGGCACCGCCACGTTGTCCACGTAGATGATGCTGCCCTCCTGTGGCACGGCAAAGCGGAACTCGTCGCATTCGCAATCGGCGGCCAACTGCACGATATCGCCGTTATACTCGATGGCAATATCCACCACGTACTGCTCCAGCACCACCTGGCCATCATCGCCCGCAACATAAACCACGTTGTCGCTGTTCTCAATGAGATAGTCGCGTGCCTCGGCCAGTTCGGCTTCGTCCAGGGTGTTGACGTCGTAGCCCAGCATGATCAACGCGATGCCGATCATCGAGCGCACGTCATCTTGCCAGGCCACCGGGCCAGCGTAGTCAAACACCTGCTCCCAACTGGTGATCTCCTCGCCCACGGCCTCGATATTGTAGCCCACGCCCGTGATACCCCAGACATAGGGCACCGAATAGCGGTTGCCGGGGTCGTAGGGCGGGTCCAGAAATTGCTCGCTGACGTTGGTCAGGTTCGGGATGTTCTCCAGGTTGAGTTCGTGCAGCAGCTCTTCGTTGATCATGCGCTCCAGGATGTCGCCGCTGGGCACGATGATGTCATAGGGCGCGGTGCGTTCGCGCAGCAGCAACAGCACAGCCTCACTGCTGTCGGTTGAGTCATATTCCACCTCAACGCCGCACAGTTCCTCAAAGCGCGGCGCCACCTCTTCCCCAATATACTGGGTAAAGCTCAGAATGCGCAGGGTTTGCCCTTCAAAGCCTGCCGGGCAGGTCCAGGCGGTGTCATCGCCCTGGGCCCTCACCCCAACAGCGCCGGTTGCCAGCCACAGCACCCCAATCAAGCCCATCCATAGGCGTTTCATGCTTAGATTCCTTTGGAGAGGGCCTCCCCTCTCGGCTCCCATGCACGGGGGGGGCTCCCTGGCCTGGCTGGCCAGGAACCCCCACACATTTTGCGGTTTATCGGTCTTTCTGGAAGGCAAACGAAAGCAGGATCAGCACCATCGAGACACCGATCATCAGGGTAGAAATGGCGTTGATCTCCGGCGTGACCGTCTGCCGGACCATCCCATAGACGAAGATGGTCAGGGTGGTGGCGTTGCCGCCGCCCGCAAAGAAGGTCACCACAAAGTCATCCAGCGAGAGGGTAAAGGCCAGCAGCGCGCCCGCCACGATCCCCGGCAGCAGCAAGGGATAGGTCACACGCCAGAAGGTGCGCCACTCGTTGGCGCCCAGGTCGCGGGCGGCTTCTTCCAGCCGGGGGTTCATGTTGGCCAGGCGCGCCCGCACCACAATGGCCACAAAGGAGATGTTAAAGGCCACATGCCCCACGATGACCGTTTCCAGCCCGGGGTACCACTTCAGCCCCAAGACGCTCTCCAGCATGTTGAAGATAAAGCTAAAGAACACCAGCAACGAGACGCCCTGCGCGATATCTGGAATGACCACCGGCAAATAGAGCAGGCCATCCAGCAAGGACTTGCCAGGGAAGCGATGCCGCACCAGCGTTATGGCCACTAGCGTGCCCAGCACCGCCGAAAGACCCATCGCCAGCAGGCTCACCGTCATGCTCTGCCGAACGGCGGCCAGCATCTCTTCTGTGGAGAAGCTCGCCTCGCTGCCCATCACGCCAGAGAAGATGTTCTCGTACCAGCCGGTGGTAAAGCCGCGCCATTCTGCCGTAGCCCGGCGCGAGTCGTTGAAGGAAAACGCCACCAGCAGCAGGATGGGCGCCCACAAAAGCCATAGACCACCAGCGGGTTGAGCCACAGCCCCACCTGCCCAATGCGCCGAATGGCCATGTCGCGCCGCACCTTAAAGCTGTTTGCCGTGGTGACGGGCCGCTTGACGCGCGGCAGCAGGGCCGGAGC
>JAAUUD010000181.1 GCA_012031655.1 Anaerolineae bacterium
GGCCCTGGAGGCGCTCAACCAGGTGCGGCGCTTTCATGGCGGGGTGGCGCTGGCCCTGGACCCCGATTTGCTGGATCAGCTGGAGTTTGGCGCGCAGGCGCAGGTGGCGGTGGTCGCCAAGCGGACCATCGGGCAGGCGGCGGCACAACTCATTACCTCTGGGCAGTTGGTGGCGCTGGCGGCGGGCACCACCACCACGCAGGTCGCGCTGGCGTTGCGCGGGCGCGAGAATCTGGCCATCATGACCAACGCGCTGAACATCGCGCAGGACCTCTCCCGCGAGCCGGGCATTCGCCTAACCTGCGCGGGCGGCGAGGTCCACGGCGACTACTACACGCTCACTGGGCCGGTGACCGAGCGCGCCCTGAGCGCCCAGACCTACGACCTGGCGGTGGTGGGCGTGAGCGGCATCTCGCTAGAGCGCGGCTTCACAGTCAATAGCCTTTCCAACGCAGCCAGCATCGGGATCATGCTGCGCAACGCCCGGCGGCGGATGATTGTGGCGGACCATAGCAAGTTCGGCCAGGTGAGCTATGCCTTTCTGGTTGAGCTGAACCAGGTGGATAGCCTGGTGACGGATATCGCGCCGCCCTTGCCCTATCGGCAGCGTTTCAGGCGTTGGGGTGGAGTTGATCGTGGCGGCGCGGGCACCAGGCTAGCCCGGGCCACCTTACGCGGCTGGGATGGGTCGAATGGCCAGCCACATCTGGCCGGGCGGGGCTGCTGGGCACTGAGGCGCTGTGCTTCAATAGGGCCACTTGCGTGGCGCTTTGCCCACGCAGGGCATAACGTCTAACCATGAAGGAAAATACCCGATGCAGAACCTTCAAGACCTGTACCTGGAGCAGCTCCGCGATATCTACAGCGCCGAAACCCAGCTGGTGAAGGCCCTGCCCAAGATGGCGCAGGCGGCTTCGTCCCGGCAGTTGCAGCAAGCCTTTGAACAGCACCTGGACCAGACCCGGCAGCACGTCCAACGTCTGGAAGAGGTGTTTTCTCGCCTCAACGAAAGCCCGCAGGCAAAACCTGCAAGGGCATGCAGGGCCTCATCGAAGAAGGCGAAGAAACCATCCAGCAAAAGGGCGATGCGGACGTGAAAGACGCCGCGCTCATTGCGGCGGCGCAGCGCGTGGAGCACTACGAAATCGCCGCTTATGGCACCGTGTGCGAATATGCCCAGCACGTGGACCAGAGCGGGCACCGCATGCTGAGCGAAACCCTGGAAGAAGAAAAAGAAGCCGACAGCAAGCTAACCAAGCTGGCGGTGAACTCCATCAACAAGAAGGCCGAAGCCAGCTAAACCAGGCGCTTCTGCATCTTCTGGCCAGGCAGGCGGGCTGCGGCATTGCCGGGCCTGCCTGCCCCACAAGCAACCAAGTTCTTATCCCAGTATTGAAGAAGGAGCAACGGGTGTTTTTTGATTCCTGGCAGGATATCGTGCGGGTGGTGGTGAGCGGCACCCTGGCTTATGTGGCTTTGATCGCGTTTTGCGGGTTTCCGGCAAGCGCACCCTCTCTAAGATGAATATGTTCGACTTCGTGATCACGGTGGCGCTGGGCTCCACGTTTGCCTCCGTGACGTTGACCGAAACGGTGGCCCTGGCCGAAGGGGTGGTGGCGCTGGCGGTGCTCATCCTGCTGCAATATGTTGTGGCCTTCTTCTCGGTGCGCTCGAAAGCCTTTCGCGAGCTGGTCAAGGGCGAGCCAACCCTGCTGTTTTATCGCGGTGAATACCTGCACAGCGCCATGCGGAGCGAACGCATCGCCCCGGAGGAAGTCCGCGCTGCCGCCCGTGCCCAGGGCATCAGCGATATGGGCGCGCTGGACGCTGTGGTGCTGGAAACCGATGGGACCTTTAGCGTGGTGCCCAAGCTGGGGGAGCCAGGCTCGCGCAGCGTGCTGGAAGATGTGAACACCCCCCCGCGCTAAAAATCATCCCAAAAAACCGCAACAAAAAAGACGTGTGCTCCGGCCCGATACGGGAGGAGCACACGGCCTCTCTTGCTTCAGAAGCGGGGGAGCTTACCAGCGTTTAGCGTTGTTGCTGCTGGGCCTCGGCGGCTTCTTCGGCGGCCTCGCGTTCTTCGCGACGGGCCACAGCGGTGATCGTCGGCACGTCGGGCGCGCCCACGTAGCCACCAGCCATCCCGGCAAAAGCACCCATCACCATCCCCATAAAGAGGAAGGCCGCAGCGTCACCGATCACGCCCGTGACGGTTTCCGTCACATCGTTGACCACTTCTTCGGCATTGATGTCCACTTCTTCAAACTGGGTTTCCCAGTTTTCCAGGGTGGTGCGGGCTTCTTCTTCGGTCAGGTTCGAGTTAGCCACGATGACGTTGATCACGTCCTGGCGGTCGGCTTCGTCAACCGCGCCTAGTTCCAGCAGCTCGTCCACCGCTTGTTCGATCTCAGTGGCGGCGCTGGAAGGTTCCGTGGCGATATTCCCGGCAGACTCCGCCACGATATCCCCGGCTTCTTCGCCCTGGGCTTCCAGTGTATCCGGTTGCAGGTTGGGGTTATCCGTATCTTCGGCCAGGTCGCGTGCGCTGGTGCGGATTTCATTCAGCGTCAGGTCGCGGCGTTCGACCGCGTCCACGGCTTCGGGCACGATGGTTTCTACACCGTCATCAATCACGGCCAGGCCATCGCCCACGACTGCCGCCGCACCGCTAAGGAGGCGGCCCGCCGCGCTAGCAAAGAGCGCCAGGCTAACCAACGTCACCAGAGCCCAGACCAGACCCCCGTGGATCAGGCCATCGACCTGCAAGGGCGAACCCGCCAGGCGGCCCGCCACCCAGCCGCCCACGAAGAGCGCAGCCAGGTTGGTGACCGCGATCCAGATGATCAGGCCGGTCTCGGGGTCAAAAACGGGTTCTTCGTCAAATGACACCATCGCATCGAGCGTGGTGGCGCCAATGGCCAGCCCCAGCACGCTCATCGCCAGCATCACGGCCAGCGCGGCCAGTGCCCCGGCGATGATGGCGCCCAGGGAAGCGCGGTTGAGGTCCCAACCGCCTGTGGTTACATCTACGTCACGCTCCACCCTCACAAAGTTATTGGTCACCGGACGCGGACGGATACGGGGGGTGGTTGCGCGCATTCGGTTCGTCGTATTTGCCATTTGCAATGCTCCTCTCGGTTGCTTAGATAGGGGGTAGGGTTTTCCAGAAGGCAGAGCTTAGGCCAGACGCGCGCGGCCGTTGAAGATCAGCGCCACGATGAACAGCACCAGGAAAATGAAGAATACCAACTGAGCGATCCCTGCCGCTGCACCAGCGATCCCGCCAAAACCCAGTAGGGCGGCGATCACGGCCACAACGAGGAGTAAAATAGCCAATTCCAACATTAGGATAGTCCTCCTGTTTCGACTTTCGGATGATGTATGCTTATCGTATCGGCTCCGGTGGGCTGGTGTAGCGGGCATCCAGTGCATCCCAGGGTAGGAACAGCGGCCATAAACTGGTGGGTCAACTGGCTCCACGGGGCGCCAGGGCCCTACCCAGCCGTGGTTTGCCCGCCCAACGGGGTCAACACCTCGCCGGTGATGTAGCTGGAATCGGTGTTCGAGGCCAGAAATACGTAAGATGGCGTGATTTCCTCCGGTTGAGCGGGGCGCCCCTCGGGACCTGCTGGCCGAACTTGGCCACTTCTTCGGCGGGGCGGTCGCTGGGGTTGAGCGGCGTCCAGACCGGCCCAGGGGCAATGCAATTCACGCGGATTTCGCGCTCGACCAGGTTTTGGGCCAGCGCTTTGGTAAACGCATGGATGGCGCCCTTAGTAGAGGAGTAGTCCAGCAGGTTCTGGCTGCCTTCCAGCTCGGTTTCGGAGCCGGTGTTCAGGATCACGCTGCCCGGCTTCAGGTGCTCGATGGCTGACTTCACCATGTGGAAATAGCCAAAGATGTTGGTGCGGAAGGTGTGCTCCCACTGTTCCAGCGAGAGGTCCTCCGGGCGCTTGACCGTTTGCTGATAGGCGGCGTTGTTCACCAGGATGTCGAGCTGGCCACAGCGCGGCACCGTGCTTTGGACCGCTGCCGCGCACTGCTGATAGTCCGTGACGTTGCACACGGATGGGCAAGGCCTGCCGCCCTTCTTCACTGCACGGCCTGGGCGGTTTCGCGGGCGTCGTTTTCTTCTTCTGGCAGATGGGTGTGCAAATCCTTCTGAGCGGGACGTGGCAATCTGGCCGCCTGGCCCACCGCCGCACTGGCCAGCCGGGCCATCCTCGCTGCCCCGGCACCCGCTAGGATGAAGCTAGACCCATCGCTCACTGAATAGCCAAAAGGAGGAACACCTATGGCAAATGACGGTATCTGGAACCAGATCAAGGGCAATTGGAAACAGTTTAAGGGTGAGGTGCAACAACAGTGGGGCAAGCTCACCGACGATGATATGGATCAAATCCAGGGCGAACGCGAAAAGCTGGTTGGTCGCATTCAGGAACGCTATGGCCAGACGCAACAGGAAGTCGAACGCCAGGTAGAAGCCTGGGAGCAGCGCCGCTAAGCCCGGCGCGTCCGACGTTTCCGGCGGGTGACGCACCCGCTGGGACCTTTCGCGAGGCCCTCTAGCCCCTGGAGGGCCTTTTGTATGGGGAAAGGCGCGCCGCCTGAGCGCGCTGTGAACAGGGATCGAAACAAATAAGCAAAGGAGCACCCAAGATGCAACGCTTAAAACGCTGGTATGAGGGCTGGCGCCCCAATACCCACACGCAACTGCGCCAACGCACCAACGGCCTCATGGCAGATGCGGCGCTTTTTGTGCCAGATGTGCTGATGTTGCTGGTCGGGCTGCTGTCGGATAACCGAATTTCGGCCTGGCAAAAGGCTTATGTGAGCTTTTTGCTGCTGTATATCCTCAGCCCGCTGGATATTGTGCCGGAATTTGTGCTGGGCATGTTTGGCCTGGTGGATGACGCCACTGTGCTCGGAATTATGATGCTGGCCCTCACCAGCACCGAGCAAGACATCGTCCAGCAGCATTGGTACGGCAATCGTGCTGCGCTGGACCGCGCCGCCAGCCTGCTACGCCAGGTGACGCGCCTGCGCCGCTGGATTAGCCCGGTGCGCGGCGTGCGGGCTTTGCTGGGGCGGGAGAAGAACAAGCCTCAGACCCCCTGATGCCCCCTCCTGAAAAAAGCACAGGGCGGGCTCCCATCAGAGAGCCGCGCCCTGGCTTTTCGGAGCTACCCGCTGGGCGGGCACCTCCAGGCCGCGCGTTCGTCTACCCAGGGATGCTTAGCCACCCGAGCCAGACTGATCCATGTTGTTATTCTGCTGGCGCAACTGCTGGGAGAAGAACTCCTCAATGCTGATGCGCAGCTCGGTGCAGCGGATGTCCTCGTTCAGGACCAACGGCGGGTTCAGCAAGGTGGTGGTGCCCGTGCCCGCATCGCCCGTGCCGGGGGTGGCCGCCATATCGTCCGCCGCAGCGGTGGCTTCGGTGCCCATGTCGCCCGTGCCGGTGCCCATGTCGCCGCCCATCATATCGCCGCCGAAGTAGCCGCCGTACTGGCCGTGGTCAAACTGGTTCAGGTCCACATTGGGCTGGAAGCCGTAGTCGCGCTGGGCCAGGCCCGCCAGCAGGATCAAGCTCGACTCACAGATGATGGGCGAGGTCTGCCCAGCCGGATCAGATGCCCCGACAGGCGTCACTATGGGGTCCTGCGCTTGCGCTACAAACACGGCGCCCAGCAACAGCGCCACCAGCACCAGAACAACCGGAACCGAGCGAGTTAGTTTCTTCATCAGGAAACCTCCTTAGGTGAATCGGTGTGGAAAGAGCAAAAATGCTCGCCTACCACTGTAGAGATTTTCTGGGGGGGCAACCATGGCCAGGGGGCGGGTCTTGAGGTGCGCCCAGGGGTGGCGAAAAATGGAAGTCTGGACCATCGTTTATGGGCCTGGCGGTGCCCCCCTGGCTCACGGCCAGGTAATGTCGGCGGGCCTGTGCTCGTCTATAAAGTGTTGCCCCATGGGCAGCACCCGAGGAAGCGTAACCCAATGGGTAAGGAAGCAAACCATGAACTCCCAATCGGCGCCTTGGGCCACAACGCCGCGCCCCTTTGAAATCGGCCTGTATTCCTTTGCGGAACTCACCGCAGACCCGGCCACCGGGCACAAGCTCAGCCCGGCGCAACGGATGCGTAACCTGTTGGAGGAGATCGAACTGGCCGACCAGGTGGGGCTGGATGTGTTTGGGCTGGGCGAGCACCACCGCGAGGAATACATTTCCTCCGCGCCGGAGGTCATCCTGGGCGCGGCAGCCGCCCGCACCCGCAACCTCCGCCTGAGCAGCGCGGTGACGGTGCTCAGTTCTGATGACCCGGTGCGCGTTTTTCAGCGCTTCGCCACGCTGGACCTGCTCTCTGGCGGTCGGGCGGAGATCATCGCCGGGCGTGGCTCGTTATCGAGTCCTTCCCGCTTTTTGGCTACGACCTGAACGACTACAACGCGCTGTTCAGCGAAAACTGGACCTGCTGCTGCACCTGCGCGAGGGCCGCGCGAGCTGGAAGATCGTCAAGAACACGCTCGACGTTCCCACCCATCGCTCCAAGCCCGGCCACGCGCTGCTCCAGATCCCCGGCGAGCCGCTGTGCCAGCTGCGGTCGTGGACGTGACCGAGATGACGCTGCCGATGGTTTCCGGGCGCTTCCGCTCGCTGGTCCTCGGGCCTGACGGCAACCTCTATGCCGCGGTCGACACGGGCATGATCCACCGCCTGATCCCGAACGCGGGCGAAGGAGACGGCTGACCACCCGATACGGACGTCCGGTACGGCCTCGCCGGATCCGTCCGGCGAGGCCCCTTTCGCGTTTGCACTGGCAAAGCGCCGTCGCCTTGGTGCATCCTACCCTCAGGAGGCAGCGCGACATGCAACCCGTGGAACGACTGATCCGAACTGCCCTTGCGGCGGTCATCTTGCTTGCATCGATCGACGGCGCCGGTGCGGACATGGCGTCCCGGTCGGGCTTGCTTGACGGGTTGTCCTTCGACACGTCCATGCACGTCGCCGAGAACGGCGCGACCTACGAGAGCCGGTTTTCCTTTCGTGACGGGCAGTTCTACTCGGTCCGCTGCAATCAGGCCTGCGATTTCGGCTGGACCGCCTACGACAGCTGGGAAGAAGACGGCGCCACCCATTTCCGCGTGGAGATG
>JAAUUD010000182.1 GCA_012031655.1 Anaerolineae bacterium
CTTTCTACGCCGCCTGGACCGTCCTCGCCCCGCTCGTTGTGGGTTCGGGGGGTTCTGGTTGCTAAGCGGCGAAATGCACATCAGCAATATTGGGGTTTTTGGCGGCCTTTCGGGGCCAACACCTGGGCGAGCTATTGCTGGCCAGTATGCTGCAACGGGGACTTGAACGCGGTGCCCAGTGGGCCTCGCTTGAAGTCCGCGTGAGCAACCTGCCAGCGATCCATCTCTATGAGAAATATGGCTATCGCATCGTCCGGCGGAAGATGGCATACTATTTAGATAACAATGAAGACGCCCATTGGATGGCTATCCGTCCGCTGGGCAGTGCTTATGCAGAGTTTTTGGCCGGGCGCGTGGTCTCCTTGCGGCAGCATGTGGCCTGGCAGGATGATTTTGTGGAGCGGAGCCTGCCATGAAACCCGAAGAACGCCAGCAAAGGCTGGCAGCCATCGCCCAGGAGATCGCTGGTTGCACGCTTTGCCCCCTGCACCAGGGGCGCACCCAAACCGTGCCCGGCGACGGAGCCATGCACGCGGACATCCTGTTTATTGGCGAGGGTCCCGGCTACTACGAAGACCAGAAGGGCTTGCCCTTTGTGGGCGCTTCTGGGCGCTACCTGGAAGAGCTGCTGGGGCTGATCGGCCTGACGCGCCAGGATGTGTTTATCACCAACGTGGTCAAGTGCCGTCCGCCCAATAACCGCGACCCGCTGCCCGTCGAGATCGAGAGTTGCCGGCACTATCTGGACGCGCAAATCGAGGTTATCAACCCCATTGCAATTGCCACCCTGGGCCGCTATAGCATGGCGCGCTACTTCCCGGATGGCAAATCACGCGCATCCATGGCCAACCGAAATTTACCAATGGCCGCATCTATTACCCGCTTTTTCACCCGGCGGCGGTGTTGCGGAACCAGAAGTTGAAACCCGTGATGGAAGAGGATTTCGCCGCCTCAAACAACTGGTGGACGATGCCAAAAACGGCGCCTTGCCAGAGCCAGGCGGCTCCGAGGGGCCACCTCCGCCTTCGGAACCGCCCAAGCAACTCAGCCTGTTCTGAAGGCGAGGGCCAACCGCTACCCTCCCTGGCCTTTAGATGCTCACCACGCGGGGGTCATCCCGAAAGGCTTTGAGGGCATTGCGGGTATCCACCACCACCTGGCTCTGCTCCAGGATGGCGGGGTAGTCAAAGCTGCTGTGGTCGGTCACGATAACCACACAATCGGCCTTGTGTAGCCATGCATCGGTCAGGGGAGTGTTGTCCATTATGCGCTCCCCCTCCAGGCGAACACTGGGCACATAAGGATCGTGGTAGCCCACCAGGGCGCCTTTTTCCTCCAATAGTTGGATGATATCCAGCGCCGGGCTTTCGCGCACGTCATCAATATCCCGCTTGTAAGCCACGCCCAGCACCGCAATATGCGAGCCACGGACCGGCTTTGAATGATCGTTGAGCGCCATCGTTACCTTATCTACCACATAATAGGGCATCGAGGTGTTGATTTCGCTGGCTAATTCGATGAAACGTGCGGTGTAGTTGAGCGTTTTGAGCTTCCAGCTCAGGTAGTGAGGATCAACCGGGATGCAATGCCCCCCCAGGCCAGGACCAGGGTAAAAGGGCATAAAGCCAAAGGGCTTGGAAGCGGCGGCGCGGATGACTTCCCACACATCCACTTGCAGGCGGTCGCACATCAGCGCCATTTCATTCACCAGCCCAATGTTCACGGCGCGGAAGGTGTTTTCCAGCAACTTGACCATTTCGGCAGCCGTGGGTGACGAAACCACCACCACTTCATCCACAATGTTTTGATAGTAGGCCACCGCAACGGCCTGGCAGGCGGGCGTCATGCCCCCCACCACCTTGGGCGTGTTGCGCACATGGAATTGTTGATTACCAGGGTCAATCCGCTCCGGGGAAAAGGCGATAAATAGGTCGCGCCCCACCGCCAGCCCATTAGTCTGCAAGCTCGGCGCCAGGATTTCCTCGGTCGTCCCCGGATAGGTGGTGCTTTCCAGGATGATCAACATACCCGGTTGCACGATCTTAGCAATTTCCTCGGTCGATTGGATGATGTAAGACATATCCGGGTCTTTGGTTTTGCGGAGTGGAGTCGGCACACAAACACTGATCACATCCGCTTCACGCAATGCAGCATAGTCGGTTTCGGCCCGCAGCAGCCCCGCGGCCACCAAAGGCGCCAGTTGAGCGGTTGCGATGTCTGGGATGTAGCTTTGTTGCGCATTGAGCATCTGAACCTTCTGCGGCGCAAGGTCCACACCCACCACCCGAAAGCCTACTTCGGCAAAAGCGACTGCCAGTGGCAAGCCCACGTATCCCAACCCCACCACACCAATCACTGCGGTTTTGTCGCGCAGTTTTTGCTGAAGGCGGGTTTCGTAGCTCACGCTAACCATTTCGGTCATTGCTCGATCTCACTAGCTCGGTTCATAGATGCGCTCGATTATAGCGGAGAGTCGCTTAAACAGGCACCCTGCTATTGTGGTGCGCTTGCCTGAACACTCTCAGGGGCTAAAAGCTGCTGTGTCTCGCGGGCGCGTGCACACAGCAACTGCCCGCCTGCCTCCAGCCAGCGCGCCAGGGTATCGCTCTGGGAGCGTCCCTGCGCTGCATCGCCATAGATGCCCGTGCCCCAGGTGTAGTAGCTACGCGATTCCTGAAACCACTGGCTCTGGGGCAGGTTGATCACGCTTGGGCCGCCGTTGTAGCAGGCAAAGGAAAGGCCCACATCCCAGTTCGACCAGCGCAGGCAATCTTGCAGGTGGTTGATACCCCCCGCAGCGTTCGTTTCCAGGTCCAGTTGATTTTCGCCATCGCTAAAGTGCAGCGGCATCACCTGGAACAGCCCTTGCGCCCCAGCCCCCGAAAGCACGTGCGAGTCCCCGCAGGATTCAATCTGGATGATGGTGGCCAGCAGGTTCGGGTTGAGGTTAAACTGCTGGGCCCAGCGCCGGATATCCTCCGCCCAGTATTGCACCTCTGGGGTAAAAATGGGCGAGAGGGGCGCAGCACTGTTGCTGATGCCGCTGTGTGTGTCTGTACGGGTGGCCTGGCTACCTTCAAAGCGGTTCGAAATCTGGTTTAGCACTTGCGGGCGTGTGAGGATGAAGCCGCCCAGCAACACCAGCATAACGGTCCCCAGGCGCTGCATGATCAGGCGCCGGGTGAGCGCTGGTGGGGTTTCCTTGCTGGGCGTGCGGACGCGTGTCATCTCAGAAGTTCACAATGGTTATTGGACTGGGGACGAACACCAGCACAAAGACAGCCAGCGCAAAAATACCCAGTGCGCGGCGGCCATTGTCCAGCGGGGTGATGTCGTCCATGGGCACCGCATGGACCCGCCCAAAGAGCGTCAGCAACACCAGCCAGAGCAACCACCCGGAGTTCACGAAGAGCACCAGCCCCAGCATCAACAATAGGGCGGGCAGGTACAGCCGCCGGGCGGTTTTGCCCAACAAGGAATAGAGCACGTGCCCGCCATCCAGTTGCCCGACCGGCAGCAGATTAAGCCCGGTGACGAACAGACCGGTCCACCCCGCGAAGGAAAGCTGGTTAATCGTCATGTCTTCAACGCTGTTCGGCAGCCAATCCCCATGAAAAATAAATTTGGTGGTGGCATAGAGCAGCGAATTGCCCTCCAGAATATAGCCGCAGGGGCCCTCGCCCGCTTCGCATTCGGCCTCCGTGGGCAGGGTATTGACCTCCGCAGTGGCCACACCAATCATCAGGATAGGCACGGCAAAAACCAACCCCGCCAGCGGCCCGGCGACCCCCACATCAAACAATTGTTTGCGGTTGCGCATGGGTTCGCGCAGTTGAATGAAGGCCCCCAAGGTGCCGAAGCCAAAGCCCAACAAAGGCGGAAACGGGATGAAGTAGGGCAGGGTAACGCTGACCTGATGATGACGGGCAGCGAAGTAGTGGCCAAGCTCGTGTGCCCCCAAAATCAGCAACACACTGAGCGCATAGGGCAACCCGCGCAAAATCTCCAGGCTAAAAAGCTGGTCCACATTATCAATTTCTCCGCCCACAATGGCCCCGGCCATCATGGTCGAGAACACCGTTAAGACGAGCAACACCACATTCAACCAGATAGGCCGAGTGCGGGGTGCAAAGCGCCCGCGCAAGATCGTCACACTCTGAAGATCAGCACCTTCCTTGCTCAACTGGGCACGCAGATCAAGCGGCGCCAGGTGTTCATCCAGGTGGGCAAAGGCCGCTTCACTATCGCGTTGCAGGCGGCCAATATAGACCACGGTTCCCGGTGGGAAGGTCCGCGTCAACTGCTTTTCAATCACCAACACATCCGCTACGATGGCTTCCACCTGGTCTTGAGCGCGCATGGGACGCTCTGTGGGGCGCGGCACTTCGTAGCCGACACTGTGTGTCGAGAGTTCATCGTACATCAGGGTTGCACTTTCTCACCAGCTAACAACATTCAGGGAGGCTCCGTAGCCAGTACCTCTGGAGGGGCGGCCTCCACTGCCGACCAGGCTTGCCCAGCCGGGTCCAGGCGCAAGATTTCGCCTGTGCGCGCTCGCAGGAACAACACTTGCTCCTCAGGTGCCCCGGCACTACCTTGCACCAGTCCATCATAGCCAACTTCCGCATCAACTGCCCACCCCAGCCGGGCCTGAAGATTGGCTTCGTTACGCCAGGCGGCCCCAAAACCCCGAATGGGTTGCAAAAGCCCCTCTGGGGGCACCAGGCTTTCGTCGCGTTCCGGGTCCCCCTCGCGGAAGGCATCTTCCACAACCACCCAGGCTGGTTGATCTCCATCATCAAAAAGGGCGTAAATCTGCTGACTTTCTGCCAGCCAGAGCATCCTGCCGCGTTCAAAACGCTGCTCTACCTGCAAGCTCGGTTGAGCAGCGTCCGCCGGGCAGCCTTCTGGTTCTGGCGCAAAGTACCACACAAAAGGGCAATCGGTGGGCACGGCAAGTTCCTGCTGAACCAAAGCCCCTCCAAGGGATGCCTCAATCACAAACACCGCCCCGCTCACGGCTTCGGGATCACTGGCCACAGTCAGGCGACCTTCGGGGCCTACATCCCAAAAGCGCGCACGCTCCCCAGCACTATCCAGGCGGTAAATCCGCGCAGCGGACGCGCCATTAATGCGCCAGAAGAGCGTCAGGTTATCGCCCGCAGACACGCGCTCGGTGTTGGTGATGAAGTATTCGACGGTTAGCCCCACCAGTGTGGGCAAAAAAGTAGCGGTTTGGGTGGCGGGCGACAGCGTAAAAGTGGCGCGGATCGGATTAGCAGAAACGCCCGCCCGCTCGGGCTGGGTGGCGGGCAGAGTCGGCAAGGGCGTGAGGGTTGCCAGGGGCGGGGGCGGGGGGTCAGGGTTGGTTGGGTGGCGGTTGGCGTCGGTGAGGCAACCTGGGCGGATGTTGCGGAGGGCTGGGGGCTGGCAGTGGGCACCAGAACCACAACCGGTTGCTTTTCCGCACCGCACCCCAGCAACAACAGCGCGCACAAAACGACGAGCAGCCCGCCCCATGGACTGTGCTTCAAACGACATGCTCCGCACAGCGTAGCTCAAAGACAACCTGCGGAGCTTCGCCGGGCAGCTGTTGAATGCGCACCTGTGCGTGGTGCAACTTGAGTAAACGGTTGACGATGACCCCCACAGCCCAACTCCCTGCTCATCCTGCAAGCGGCCCCAGAAGTCTGCTTCGGCCCCGGCTGCCTGCAAAGCGCTTTCGGCGATGCCCTGGCCGGGATCAGTCATAGAGAGGCAATAGTGTTCATCTGCCAACCACCCCCGCACCTCAATCACCTGCCCAAGGGAGGAAGCCTTCAGGGTTTGCTGGGCAACCTGGCGCACCAGCTTGGCCAGATATTCATCCCCTATACGCACGGGCGCGCGCTCCAGCGCAAAATGTAAGTCATCCTTACGCTCTTGCAGTGTGGCTTCGTGGATGAAGGTCGCGCGCACCAGTTCGGGCAGGTCTTCCGTGACCTGCGCCTGCAACTCTCGCAGGCGTTCGGGCTGAAGCTCCATCAGTTCCATCTGAACAAAGAAAAGGTACTCTTCGATCAGGCGGTGCATCCGTGTGGCGGTGCGGTCAATGCCCTCTGCAATCTGATAGACCTGCTGGTGGCTAAGCATATCCTCATCCAGAAGCATCCACGTATATTGTTCGATGGCATCCAGGGGGAGCTGTAGCCCGCGTGGCAAGGCATGGATCAGGCGATGGCGCAAACTGCGGAAAGGCGTGTCGTAAGTTTGGGTGAGCAAGCGTTTCCGCTGAAGACGCGCTTCCACCGCCGCGATTAGCTCTGCAGGGGTAAAGGGTTTGGTGAGGTAATCATCTGCGCCCAGTTCCATCCCCTTGCGGAGGTCGGGCCGCCGCGCTTTGGCCGTCAAAAAGATCAGCGGGATGTGCTCTGTTTCGGCGTGGCTTCGTACCTCCAGCAGCACCATGTAGCCGTCCATCTGGGGCATCAGAATATCGCAGATGATGAGATCCGGCGGTGTTGCATGGATGATGGCCAGCCCTTCCCAGCCATTCGGGGCGGTCTGCACGCTGTATCCCTCGAGTTCCAGGATAAAGGCGACCTCGCTCCGCAGCGTTTCGTCATCTTCAATGATGAGAATGTGTTTCATCCGGGCCTCCTTAACCCCCCCTATTGTAGCACCAAGCCTGGCACTGCCCAGCCACAACCCTGCCCTGGAAGACCATTGATACCCTGACCAAATTCCGCTATCATACTTACTAACGTTTCTGCATATTGCCCCATTCCCGGCGCTCTCGTAGCGCGATCCCCGAACCTTGTCAGGACCGAGAGGTAGCAGCAATAAGGGGGCCTCGGGCTGTCGGGAGTCTCCCGGGATGGGACAATGTGCAGAAACGATCCTCCTAAACAAGTACGAGACCGTATGAAGTTCACCTATCGCCGCGTGTGGGGTTTGGGGGCGGCGCTCCTCTTTTTTGGGTTGCTCTGGTTGGCTAGCGAACATAACCGGGCGTTTCGGACGGTAGAATTTCAGATCAATGGGCAAACACAGCAACTACGCTGCAAGCCAACACAGTAGAAGAAGCCCTGGAGGCTGCCGGAGTCCCGCGCGATCCACTAGACGAAATCAACCCC
>JAAUUD010000183.1 GCA_012031655.1 Anaerolineae bacterium
CGCCGTATCTTTGATGCGCACGCCGTGGTGGAGTTCGTAACGTTCGCGCAGGCCGCGCAGGATGCTTATGGTGTCTTCCACGCTGGGCTGGTCAACCAGCACGGGCTGGAAGCGGCGCTCCAGCGCGGCGTCCTTTTCGATGTACTTGCGGTATTCACTCAGGGTAGTCGCGCCAATGCAATGCAGTTCGCCGCGGGCCAGCATCGGCTTCAGCAGATTGCCGGCGTCCATGGCGCCCTCGGCCTTCCCTGCCCCCACCACGGTGTGCAGTTCGTCGATGAACAGGATGATGTCGCCTTCCGCGCGCTGCACTTCTTCGATGGTCGCCTTCAGGCGTTCTTCAAATTCGCCCCGGAAGCGGCTGCCCGCCAGCATCGCGCTCAGGTCGAGGCTGATGACGCGCCGATTTTGCAGGATTTCCGGCACATCCCCATCGGCGATCTTCTGCGCCAGCCCTTCGACGATCGCGGTCTTGCCGACGCCCGCCTCGCCGATCAGCACCGGGTTGTTCTTGGTGCGGCGGCACAACACCTGAATGCAGCGCATGATCTCGGCATCGCGCCCGATCGACGGGGTCCAGCTGCCTTCGCGGGCCAGTCAGGCGTGAGGTCGCGGGAGAACTTCTCCAGCATCCGATAGCGCGTTTCGGCCATCGGATCGGTGACGCGCTGACCCCGCGCATATCGCGGATAGCGCCTTCGACGCGCTCCCGGGTGATGCCGCTATCCGTCAGGATGCGCGCAACAGCGGTGCGGCGCTCGCTGAGGATGGCCAGAAAGATGTGCTCGGTCGAAATGTACTCGTCTTTGAGACGGTTGGCTTCTTCGTTGGCCAGGTCAATGATCCGCTTGACGCGTGGCGTGATGAAGACCTGCCCAGTGCCCGCGCTATCATAAACGGCGGAACGCGGCGTGGTCTTCAGGATTTCATCCAGTTTATAGCGGATCGAATCCGCATTGACGTTTAGCTTCTCCAGCAATTGTGGGATGACACCATCAGGCTGTTCCAGCAGGGCCAGCAGGATGTGTTCTGTGTCCACCTGGTTATGTCCGTAGCGTTGCAGAATTTCATAGGCACGCGCCGCAGCATCCTGGGCACGCTCCGTAAAACGATCAAATCGCATCATGAGAAGGTTCTTCCTACCTGATGGAATCGAGGTGTCGATTCAATTCCTTTGGTAGCTATATCATAGCCCATTCCGGCCCAGGCACCGTAAACGTTCTATAGGAAAAGCGCAGGAAGAATCTAAAAATTATCCATACCCATTTCCCGATCCGTTAATTCTTCGATCATTTTGAAGATAAAAGCGTTATCTTCGTTCTGTTCGGCGCGGCGGTGGTCTTTGGCCTTGCCCAGCGCAAAAAGCGACTCGCGCACGTTCTCGCGTGGCATCACCACCCGGGTATTGGCGATGATCCCCGCGACGATTAAGGGCAGGTAGACCTGGCCAAAGTTCAGCGGGCCGCCGGTTCGCAGGGCGCTTACAACGTCCTGGGCATAGCTGACGCGTTCCTGCGGGCTGCCCAGGTCCTCGTTGAGCACCGTGACCACCATTTGAAAGCCATGCTGGATGGCATCTTCCATCAGGTGAGGGTAGAGCTTTTCGCTGATGACGCGCGCCGGATGGTCCTTGACGCGTTCATCCAGAAAGAGCAAGCGTGCGGCTTCGGTGTACCAACGCGGGCGGTGGGGGGTGGGGTTGGCATCTGTGCGGGGCATGATGGGCACATCGCACAGCACATGCACCAGAATTTTGGTGATGTAGAGCGCCTCCGCCACCTTAAGCGGATACCCGGCGGCTTCAAATTGCGCTGCGTGGTGGCCAGCAGGGGGCGGAACATCTCTGCTTTGTTGATGCCGCTCACGAAGACTTCGAGCAGTTCGTGGACGCGTTCGATCATGGCGTAGTCGTCCAGGTGATCCTTCATGGTCCACAGGCTTTCCCAGCCCACCTTGAACTCCTTGAGGGTGGCCAGCCCGGCGGGTAGCACGCTAAAGGTCGCCGCGATGTTATTGCGGCGGCCTGGTGCTCGACTTCCCAACTGAGCTTGCGCAGGTCCAGTAAGAGTTGTTGGGTGCGCTCCGGCAGCATCTCAAACGAAAAGCCGCCCCCGCCGTTAATCCCACGGATGCGCTGCGGCTTGTGGTGCTTGTCTGGGCGGTCCACCTGCACCGTTGCGCTCACGCTATACTGCTCGCCGTGCTCGGTTTTGGGCGAACAGGAGGCCGGGAGGATGATGTACCCGACTTCCGCAGGTTGCAGGCCCACCAGAATACGCGAGCTTTTGCTGTAGAACATGTTGCGGCGCTTCAGCAGGTCACGCTCCGGCAGCTTCATCTCCACCGTGACGTCTACGTCAACGTCCACCACGTTCTGGATGAGGAAGATCACCTCAAAATTCTGGCCCGCCCGCACCGCATCAGGCCGCGTGGAAAGGGCGCACTGCACCAGGTCGATGTTCAGGCGCTTGCCGCCGGTCACGGCCCCCAACAAGTCCGGATAGTTGATGCTCTCGATGCTTTGAACCATAAGACTACCTGCCTTGTGATTAAAAAAGGATTGTGCCAGTGCCGCGTTATTTATTTTTGCTCCCGTTGCGCCGGGCACGCGGCAGGGCCACTGGTTTTGCGGGAGAACTTGCTTGACCGCACTCAATAGATTATAGTAGGTGTGGTAACCTGAATTGTCCAGGGAAGACCATCCACCAGGCATAGGACAGAAGTCATGCTTTGCCCGGTTTGGCGGGCGGACTATAATGCAAACAACGTTACAAGTGCCTCAGAGAACCGGGGTAGAGCAATGCCACTAAAAGGGACTTTAAGGGTCTTCAGCACGACGCAACTCCTAAACCTGATCAATCTGGCGAAGAAAACCGGGGTGCTCCGCATCTACGAAGGGATCCCCAGCGGAAAGCAACTGACCCTGGGCGACGGCGAAACGCAAATTCCGGAGCTGTTGCCGGGGGAACAACGCGCTGAGGTCTTCTTCAAGGAAGGCAAGTTGCTCTACGCCAGCATGAAGGACCGCAGCGGCGACCTGACCAGCGTGCTCCAGAAAGCCGGCAAGCTCAACGTGGAGCAGGCCCGGCAAATCCGCGAGCGCGGCAAGAGCCACAGCGACAAAGCCCTGGCGCTCATGCTCATCAATGCCAACTATGTCACCAAGCAAAACATCGTCCAGAGCATCCAGAAGCACACGGTTGATATTGTGTTTGACTTGATGACCTGGGACAAAGAACCCTTTGAATTTGACGAACACACGTCCCTGCCTGGCGACCGCATCGTGGTGCCCATCAACCTGGAAAACGTAATCATCGAAGGCACCCGGCGTATTGTGGACCTCAAAAAGCTGGAAGAAGAGCTGCCAAACCTGGACTTTGCGCTGAAGTTCCGCGAAGCCGCAGGCGATAAATTTAAGGATAAAGACATCCAACTGAGCGCGGCGGAGTGGCGTGTGGTGGGCTTCGTGAACCCCAAAAACTCCATTCGGCAAATTGCCAAAGCCTGCAACATGACCGACTCTGAAATTCGGCGCGTGGTGCATGCCCTGTTGCAAGCGGGCCTGGTGGAGCTGGTGAAGCCGCCCAGCGTGCGCCCGGTCGGCAACACCAAAAAGACGGCGGCCAGCACGCTGCGCATCCAGCGCGAAGGCGCGCCGAACAAACAAGTTGTCAACCGCTTGATTGATAAGATCAAGTCGATTTAAGCCCTTATCCCAAAGTAGATAGAGCGAGGCGACGATGCCACTGCAAACTGTGAAAATGGTCATCACCGGGCCGTTTAGCTCCGGGAAAACGCAATTTATCCAGTCAGTCAGCGAAATTGATGTGGTTTCCACGGACCGCAAGATCAGCGAGGAATCGCCGGAGGCTCAGGAAAAGCCCGCGACCACGGTCGCTATGGACTTTGGGCGCATCACGGTTGACGATGATCTGGTGCTGTATCTGTTTGGGACGCCGGGCCAGCGCCGCTTCGACTTCATGTGGGAAATCCTGGCAGAAGGGATGCTGGGCTTTGTGGTGATGGTCGATAGCGCCAAGCCAGAGACCTTCCGCGAGGCCAAAAGCATTCTGGAGACCTTCCGCGCCTATGCCCCCACGCCCTATGTGGTGGCGGCCAACAAGCAAGATAACCCGGATGCCTGGGACCCTGAAGACCTGCGCATCGTCCTCAGCATAGAGGAAAACGTCAAGCTGTTGCCGTGCGTTGCCACAGATAAGGAAAGCGTCAAGACGGTGTTGCTGGAACTGCTGTACTCCATTCTCGAAGAGATGGAAGGTTAGGCGGCGCGCAGCGCCCCCTAACGCGCTCCAGGGGACTTAGCTGTGCCGCTCCTCACAACGGATCCGCCCTATCGCGGGATTATTCACTATGAAGTGTATGGGAAAGGTCGCCCCGTACTCTTTTTGCATGGCTGGCTTGGCTCGTGGCAGCTCTGGCGCAAGACCATCGAGCACGTCGGCGGTAACTTCCGCACCTATTCCCTGGATTTCTGGGGCTTTGGGGAAAGCCGGGGCGCCGGGCGGCGCGAAGAAACCGTGCAAGAGTTTAGCGTGGATGCCTTTGTGGATATGGTTGGGCAGTTTATGGACAAGCTCGGCATCCCCAAGGCGGCGGTGATTGGGCACAGCATGGGCGGCACCGTGGCCATGAGTTGTGCCCTGCGCTATCCAGACCGCATCGTGAAGGCGGTGGCGGTTGGGGCCCCGATTGATGGTGACTCGCTCTATTTGCTGCTGAAGCTGGGTGGCAACTCGGCGTTGGCTTCGCTGGGTTTTACCTTTATGCCCGTGTTGCGCGGCATCATCGGCACCTATATTCGCTTTGCCGCCAAGGATGGACAGGCGCTGCAACGTATGGTGTTGCACGATTTCTCTCAGACCACCTCGCAATCCTTCTTTCAGAGCATCCGCACCCTGCATAACACCGACCTCACAGAAAAAATTGGCCTCATCCAGCAGCCTTTGATGGGTATCTATGGCAAGCGCGACATCATCGTGGGGCACAAGCAGGGCTACCTGATGCAACGCCTGGTGCCCCACTCTCGCCTGGAAATGTATTCCGATGCCGGGCACTTCCCCATGCTGGATGAACCCGAGCGCTTCATCAGCGACATCTCGACCTTCCTGGAAGTCCGCTAGGCTCCGGTTGCCAGTCCCCAGCACCTGCGCCATACTATACCCATCATTCACAGCAGCAGGGCGATGGAGCGATGCGTAAATTCGTCATCTCGGATCGCATGTTGATCCCCCCCTTTAATGAACCGGCCAGCGCGTTGACCTTTGTTCAGGATAGCGCGCGACCTGCGCCCTTGCATTTGCACCTGGCAGAGACGGTTGATCGCGTCATTGGTGCAACCTCCCTGGAAATTAACCTCTACGGCATTGATGACCTGCAAGATGAACTCGCCCGGCCTCGCTATGGCATGAAACCCAACGACGAAGTGCTGGTCTACCGGGATAGCCTGTACTTTGACCGCGAGTTCCTGACCTACTTTTTGAGCATGCGCGGCAGATGGAGCGACCCTGCCAGGCGGTGCTGCCTGCCGATGACCCGGCCTGGCAGCGCTATAGCGTGCCGCTCTCCAGTCTGGTGCTCACCCGCGACAACCCAAAAGACCCGGGCTACTATCCGCTGGACCTCTATTACTTCCCAGCGGGCTGGGCCGAGCACAGCACCTGGCATATGCTGCGGGTGCCCTCTGGCGCCACGGAAAAAGGCTACTACAACGTGCCAGACTCCATGAGCAACCTCAAGCTGGATGAAGTCGATAGCGAAGGGCGCCACCGCCGCGACCAGGACCTCACCCACTTTCTCACGGCGCGCACCTGTGTTCCCATCCAGAGCTGGGTGCACGTCTTTAACGCGACCATCCCCATGGGCGTGTTCTCGATTGGCAGCCGCTTTGAAGAAGCCC
This sequence comes from Anaerolineae bacterium, assembly GCA_012031655.1. Taxonomy (GTDB): domain Bacteria; phylum Chloroflexota; class Anaerolineae; order Aggregatilineales; family J027; genus JAAUUD01. Next base: position 5,918 of record JAAUUD010000183.1, read on the forward strand.
TGGCCGCCAGCAACTGGATGCAACTGCGGTTGCTCTTCCGGGCCATTATCGAACAAAAGCAGTTGGTGTCCTCCTCTGCGCTGGTGAAGGTGGGCCGCAACTGCGATATTGACCCCTCGGCGGTGATCCTGGGGCCAACCACCATTGGCGACAACTGCAAAATCTACCCTGGGGTGGTCATTGATAACTGCATTATTGGCGACAATGTAACCATCTCTAACAACTGCCACCTGATGCTGAGCGTGGTCGGGCACAGTTGCTTTTTGCCTTTCCGGGCCGCGCTCTTCATGACCGCCATGATGGAAAACAGCATCGTCGCGCAGAACACCTGCCTGCAAATGTGCGTCATCGGGCGCAATAGCTTTGTGGGGGCAGGCACCACCTTCACGGATTTTAAGCTGATCCCTTCGGCCCTGCGCGCATTGGATGCTTTTGGTAAAATCTCGGATGTGGGCCAGCCAGTGCTGGGTGGGTGCATCGGTCATAATGTGCGGGTCGGTTCCGGGATGGTCATTCATCCGGCGCGCACAATTGAGTCGGACGTGGTGCTGTTTGCCACGCCCGAACGCCGCGTGATCAGCCGCTCGGTGACCTTTGACATGAGCGATCATCACACCCTGGCCGAAAGTCGGCTGCACCAGCGCCTCTACCCACCGCGTGCCTCGGTGCGCGAAAAAGAAATGCTGGAAGAATGGTAAACCCTTGGATACCTTTGCCTTCATCTTTCATCCGGTCAGCATCAAAGAAGACACCGCGCGGAAGTTCCCGCTGGCCGGGCGCTTGCTCTCCGAGCGCCAGATCAACTTTTTTTCGCGCTTCTTCCCGCCGCTGTACATCAGCGAGATTAACGGGGTGGTTTCTACATCCACCGATAACGTGCTGCGGGGTTGGTTTCTGGCCATCCCCTACACCCCGCCGACCATGCTCCGCCTGCCGCTGAACGAGGTCTATAACAAGCTGGTGGCCTGCGGGCGCAAGGCCGAAAAGCTGGGCGCGCGCATCCTGGGGCTGGGCGCTTATACCTCGGTGGTGGGCGATGCCGGGGCGACCGTGGCGCAACGCCTGGATATTCCCGTGACGACCGGCGATAGCTACACCGTTTACATGGCGGTGCAGGCGGCGCGGGTGGCTGCCCAGACCATGGGCGCGGACCTGCGCCAGGGCC
>JAAUUD010000184.1 GCA_012031655.1 Anaerolineae bacterium
GATTTACGGCGGGCTCAACGGGGCGTGGGATTACGGTCCGCTCGGCGTCGAGTTGAAGACTCAATCTGAAGAACTACTGGTGGAAGGTGATGACCCGCGACCGCGACGACGTCGTCGGCATGGACGGCTCGATCCTCATGAACCGCCGCGTCTGGCAGGCCAGTGGCCACGAGGAGACGTTCAGCGACCCGATGGTGGACTGCAAGGCCAGCAAGAAGCGCTATCGGGCCGACCAACTCGAAGCGCTCCCGACCGAGACGCCAACCGAAACGCCTGTGCCTAACCTGCCGCCACTGCTGGAACCGCTGGGAGAAGTGGTCTTGCTGGTTGGTGAGAGCGTAACCGTGCCGCTGGTAGCCAATGATCCTGAAGGCGCGGCCTTGTTCGTGGAGGCGGTTTCCAGCGACCCCAGCATCGCCAGTGGCACACCAGACCCCGCAGGCGCGCTCCAGGTCACGCTAACAGGCCTGAATCCGGGTCAAGTGACGATAACCATTACCGTTCGGGACCCGGAGGGGCAACCCGCCACCCAGACCTTCCCGGTGATAGTCAATCAGGAAGTCGCGCAACCGCCGAGCATTGACCTCAACGCCCTGCCCGAAGTGCCCGATGCCAGCGGCGAGGTGCTCTCCAACATTCAGAGCATCTACAACCCGGGCCGCAACCAGCCGAATGTCTTCATCACCGCCGGGGACGTGCCGCCGGAGCGCTTGCTGGCGGACGCATCCAGCGCTTTTGACCTGAGCGGCGCACCCGAGCTTCAGGGCGTGCTGGAAGCCTACCTTAACACCCCGCTGGGCGATGGCAACGTGCTCACGCGCGGCGGCCAACTGAGCACCAACCCCAGCTGGACGGTGACGGCGCTGCTGGATGGTGCCAATAACCCGCCTGGTTGCGATGGCCAACCCAACCCGCTCACTTGCGCGTTGGAAAACCAGCGCCCGGCAGTAACCTTCCTGCTGGTGGGGCGCGGCGATGCCGTAGCTGGGACGTCCCCCGACGCATTTGCTGCCAACCTGGGCGCCGCTGTGGATACCGTGGTCAACAGCGGCAGTATCCCGGTGCTGGTGACCGTGCCCGGCGACCCCACGCGCGTAGAACCGTACAACCAGGCTATCGCGCGCCTGGCCCAGGAGCGTAACCTGCCACTCTGGAACCTGTGGCGGGCGATCCCAGCCAGCCAGGTGAACAGCGACCTCACCCTGACCTCGCCTGGTGCGGGGCAGAATGCGCTGCTCACGCCCGATAACCTCACCAACTTTGGCACGGTGCGGCGCAACCTGGGCCTGCTACGCCTGCTGGAGCGCCTGCGTAACGCGGTGCCGCTGAACTAGCGGGTTTTTCTGCCGGAGGACCATCGAGGTGTGCCGCTTAAGCACGCCTCTTTTTTTGCCAGGTGCTTGACAGCCCACACAACCCATGATATACATTAAGCAACTTACCCGCATAAACGGGTAAGCGACTAAGGAGCTTGAGTATGATGGATCGCAATATCATCTTTTCCCCGACGCTGGTGAGCGCTTCTGTGCAGTTGGATGGCGCCCATGCCCAGCTTTATAGCCTGATGTCGTTGCTGGATGCCGACGATTACCCCGGCCAGGCCGCCTGGGTCTACACCACCCGCGACAGCCTCACCCCCGCCGAGCTTCAGGCCAGCCGCTTGGTGTTTGGCTTGTTTGGGAAGGTCTTTAAAGGCTACGACACTTCCTGGGATGACCTGGACGGCTTTCTGAGCCACTTCCGCCAGGAAGACCCGACCCAGCAGCGCGACCGCATTCTGGCCGCCTACCTGGATTGGCATCATGCATGCTGCACGGAGGGGAAGCTTGCGCAGGCCACCTCGCGCGAGGACTTCCTGGCCAGCCCGGCCCCTCTGCGAAACCTGCTGAGCCTGGATAGCGATGACCGGGCGTTGCTCAGCGTGATGGACCAGGCCCATGGCCTGCTTAACGACCCGCCCACCCTGCGGTCGCGCATCGCCGACCATCTGGAGCTGATGTGGGAGAAATACCTGCGCAAACCCTGGCAGGCAGAGCTCCCTACGCTGCGCGAAACAGTTGACGCCTATGCCCAACTGGACCTGAGCAAGGTTGACCCGCTGGAAGCCGCCCAGCGTATCACCCGGCGCGACCTGCGCCACTCCAAGCTAATCACCTATCTGGACCAGGTCAGCCAGGTGGTCTTCGTCCCATCGCCCTTCATTGGCCCCTACGTGGGCTTCATGGGGGGGCCGGCAATCATTCGGTTGATCTTTCGCCCTCAACTGCCGGACGAAGCGCCGCGCCGTTCCCCCCACCTGGACCGCTCCGAGCTCCTCGTACAGCTCAGCGCTCTGGCTGATGACACCCGCCTGCAAATCCTGGCCTTGCTGGCCCAGCACGCCGAACTGCGCGCCCAGGATGTGATGCAGCACCTCAACCTGAGCCAATCGGCCAGCTCGCGCCACCTGCGCCAGCTCAGCGCCACCGGGTTCATCACCGAGCAACGGCAGGATGGCATTAAGCTCTATCGCCTGAACCTGACCCGTATCACCCACACCGCCGACGCACTACGGCGCTATTTGCACCTGGACTAGCCCAACCTGAAGGAGCCTTGCACCATGTCGTTTAATCTGGTTGATCTGGAAGCCCAACAGACTCGCCATGCGGACCTCATCCGTGCGGCAGAACAGCATGCTAACCACCAGGCCAACCGCGCCGAGCGGACCGCCCACTTCTACGACCCCCTGCTGGCGCGCGTTGGGGATGCCCTCATTGCGCTGGGTACGGACCTCAAGGCGCGCTATGGCGAGTTAGAAGCGCTGATGGAACAAAACGCAGACGCCCCTCCCACGGAGGGTCAACCGCCCGCGGTCAGCCTGGGCTAAGGCCAGGTGGGCGGCAACGCTACCGCTCCACGCCCGATTTTAATCCAGGCGCCTGGCATCGAAAACGCCAGGCGCCACTCCATTGAGCAGGTATTCAACAGCGCGCTCCGCCACCGCTGCCCCAAAGAAAGCCCATGCCCGTTCAGCCCTATTGCAAACCCGATATTCGGGCGCTCTGGCAAAGCCCCCACCAGGGGCAGGCCATCCGCAGTAAAGCCCATGATGCCCGCCCAGCGCCGCACGATGCTCGCCTGCGCCGCCACATCCGCAAAGTGCTGCTTCAGGTAGTTTTCCAGGGCGCTCTGCACCTCTGCTGAGGTGCGGTCGTCCGTGGTGTTGCCCTCCTGCGCCTTGTGGTGCTTGCGCCCGCCCCCCAGCAAGAACCCACCATCTGGCAAATCACGGAAGTAGTAGTATCCATAATCTGCATAGCCGATGCCCTCCAGCGCGCGTTGTGCCAGCGGCCCTGTGGCCAGGCATTGCGCCCGCGTGGGGATGATCTTGCTCGCAAAGTAGGGGTCCAACCCGGCAGCGTAGCCATTCACGCAGATCAACACATAACGGGCACGCACCCGCGCCAACCGCGAGAGCACCATCACGCTGGAGCCCTGGCTTTCCAGGGCGTAGACCTCGCTATTCGCCATAAGCGCCGCGCCGCTGCTCCGGTAGAGCGCCTGCACCAGCGCGTAAGGATGCAGCGCGCCATCACCGGGTTGGTGCAGGGCTGCCGCAAAACCTCGGCTCAGCACATCTCCGGCTTTGAACTCGCAGGTAAACCCGCAGGCTTCCATGCGACGGGCAGCTTGTTCCAGTTCGGCGGCCTCCTGGGCATCTTCCGCCAACAACCAGGAACCTTCCTGGCGGATTTCTACCCCCTGTGCCGTGCCGACCTGGCGCCAGAAAGCGTGGGTCAGCCACGATAGTTCCCAGATTTCGCGCGCGGCGGCTTCACCATAGCGGGCTTCTGCCTGGTGATAGTGCAGGTCCAGGCCGCTGAGCATGAATCCAGCGTTGCGACTGCTGGCGCCCAAACCCACATCGCGCGCTTCCAGCAGCAGGCAGTAACGCCCAGCCTGGCGCAGGTAATACGCCGCCGCGCAGCCCACCAACCCGGCCCCAATAATCACCACATCTGTCTCATAAAGTGGTTGTTCTGTGCTTGTTTGCCAAATGGAAACCGTCATTGCCCCCCCCATGGTGCTATTTGCAAACCAATGAAACCGTTCCTTAACCGAACTTTCACAGCCTTGAAATTGCGTTTCCTCGTGGATAGTTTACCATTGAGCACGAGGGCGTGTGTGTTAATTTACCTTTAACCTGAACCCGTAAGGGCCGAAGCCGGAGGTTTGAATATGGCACCTGCAACCGATGCCATCCTAGAATTACTGAATCACTTTATCCACCTGCGGCGCACAGGCACCAACCGTGACGAAGCCTGGTACGCAACGCTGCAAAAAGCCGACCACCTCAGCGAAAGCCAGATCAAGCGGCTGTTGATGCTCGCCAAAAACTGGGAGCAGCGCGAAGGCAACAACTTTCGCGGACCACAAACCAAACATACCACGGTCCTGAATCCGCAAGACCTGCCCAAAGAACTGCGCAAGGCACTGGAACAAAACACCACAGGCTCGGTAATTCGCCCGATTCAGCCGCCGACGCGCCAGGCGCCCAGCGCTGCTGACCTGGGCAGCACCAGCCAACTCACGCCCGCGCAGGATAACCCGCGCCTTTCTCCGGCCTATTTGATCGACGCCGCCACCCTTTTGCTCTACTTTCGGGGGGTGCAACAGCCCTTGCGCTACACCGTGAAGGATGGGCAGGAGCTGCTGGTGGGCCGCGTGACGCCCAATAGCGCGATGGCGCCCGATGTTGACCTGGGGCCGCTCAATGCGGGCCAGATGGGCGTTTCCCGGTTGCATGCTGCGCTACAACGCCGGGGAACTTCCTTATTGCTAACCGACCTGGGCAGCCTGAACCACACCCTGATCAATGGGCAACGCCTGCACCCGCAAGAGGTGCGCGCCCTGAGCGATGGCGACATCATCAAGCTCGGACAGCTGGAAATCGGCATTCGTTACCACCACGCCGCTCGCTAGTGCAGTGCCGCTAGTGCCTGGCGCCTGTTCAACCTGATAGGCACTGGCGGCGTTTTCCCCTGACACCCCCCTCTTTGTCTGCCATAATCTAGGTATTGTGTAAATCCGTTGATTGAGACCTGTTGGTGTGGGCCAGTGTTCTGTGCCCCACCGCACTTGAGCCAAAGGAGGTGCATCACCCTATGCCCAGGGAAAACATTACCAACTATAGCGACGAAGATCGCGAACACAACATCAAAGGTGAGATTAGCCCGACCCAGCGGCGCACCCTGCAACGCCACCTGCGCGCGTACATCCAGCGTATGATCATCTTTGGAGTCGCTGCTTTGCTGTTGCTGGCGCCCGCCGTGGCCGATGCTTACCTGCGCCAGAATAGCCTGGGGCTGGTGGTGGCGCTGTTGCTGGTTGGCATGATGAGCGTTTTTGTCTACAACAGTGCGGTGCTGCCCCATCGCCAACTCCGCTTTGACCTTCGACAAAACTATGCCGAAGAAGTGCAGGGCCACGTGCAGCGGCGGCGGGTCGGCCTGATGTACTACGCCCGCTTTGGGGATAAAGAGTTTCGCATTTCCCAGCAGATATACCGCCTGCTGCGCGAAACTTACTTCTACCGGGTCTACTTTACGCCCAATGCCAACATCATCCTGGCGATGGACGAAATCTAGCGGACAGCCGCCCAGCACACAGGCCAACGCATGGCCCCTCACCCCCTACCCCAGCGGCTCAGGCGCGTTTTCCACTGCACCGAAGCTGATCTTCGGTATAATCGCCGTGGTGTGCTTAGCCCGCGCCAGCGCCGCCGCCTGCAAGCCTACCGCTGCACCTATTGGGCTGGCATTGGGGGTCTCGCGGGCACGCCGGTTGGGGTCCTGGGGGCACTCTGGGGCCTCAATCTGCGGCGCGGGCCAGATGCCTGGCTGGTGATCAGCCTGTTGATCATTGGCTGGGGGCTGGCCTGGCTGTTGCTGGACCTGACCCAGACCGCCCGACAGAGCCTACGCGAGGACCTGCGCGCGAATCAGGTCCGTGTTCTAGCGGGGGCGGTGCGGCGTTTGCCCTACGACCCCGCCGACCCAACCTGGAAAGTGTGGCTGAATAACACGGAGGTCACGGTGAATCTGCCGCAATATCTGGCGCTGCAAGACCACTTCGCTTGTCGGATGTTCTGTGCCCCGCGCTTTGGCCTGGTCCTGGCCGTGGAGCCGCTTTAAGATGACGGCCAACTCGCTGCCCAGGGCGTTCGATTTTGAACCAGAAGACCTGAAGATTAACCGCCAGGGTTTTCTGAGCCCCTATCAAAAAGCGGTCTGGGGCCGAACCCGCCTGTTGATGAGCGGGATGCTTTGCCTGCCGCTGTTGCCAGTTGGGTTTTGTGGCTGCTTTGTGCCGCTGTTCATCACCAGCACCCCCTGGCAAATGGCGCTCTCTGCCGGGCTGGCCCTGGGTATCGCTGCCGTGGCCTGGCTGGTTGGTTGGCGGGCGATGTGGACCACCTGGCGGCAGCTTGGCACCAACCTGAAATCAGGTCGGTGCCAGATGTTGGAAGGTCAACCCCGCTATTTTGAGCTAGCCGGGCCGCGCATCGCGGTTGAGGAGCGTAATTTTGCCGTGACCCAGGCACAGATGGCCCTGCTGGACCCCAGCCGGCGCTACTGCTTCTACGTGATGCCACACTACAACGCCATCGTCGCGGTCGAAAGCCTGCCCAAGCCAAAAGAGAAAAAGTCATGAACCCTTTCCCTCGGGAGTTTTTCGCCCAGAATGCGCGCACCGTGGCGCGTGCCCTGCTGGGGGCGCAACTGGTGCGCGTGCTGGATGGCAGCGCCCTGAGCGGGCGCATCGTAGAAACCGAAGCGTATACGGGCATCAATGATCTGGCCTCACATGGGCGCGCAGGCCGCACCCCGCGCAACCTGCCCATGTGGGAAGACCCCGGCCACGCCTACGTTTACCTTACCTATGGGGTGCACTGGCTATTAAACGTGGTTTGCGAACCCGCCGGACAGCCAGCGGCGGTCCTGCTGCGCGCCATCGAGCCTCTCAGCGGCCAGGCAACTATGGCAGAGCGGCGGCCCGGCCTGCGCCCGCGCGATTGGACCAGCGGCC
>JAAUUD010000185.1 GCA_012031655.1 Anaerolineae bacterium
CAATACGGCGACTCTTTATAGAGATGATAGGGAAATACTCAAAAAAGATTTTATGATGGTCCCGCGTCTCTACTTTACGAACGACAATTGATGACATGGTGGCGTGTTATCCCTTCAAGTCTTGGGGGTGGTGGGCTACCCCCAATTTATACAAAATTTAGTCGCGCAATAGACGCGCCAAAATAGCCTTTTGCGCGTGTAAACGGTTGTGTGCTTGTTGGAAGATGCGCGAGTGGGGGCCATCGGCCACCGCATCGGTGATTTCTTCGCCCCGATGGGCGGGCAGGCAATGCAGAACGACCGCATTCGGCGCCGCGTGTTTGAGCAAGGCATCATTCACTTGAAAGGGCGGGAAGACCCGCCGCCGCTCTGCTGCTTCGGCTTCCTGGCCCATGCTGGTCCAGGTGTCGGTGTAGACCACCTCTGCCCCGCCGACAAGCGCTTGCACGTCTTCGCCGCTGGTGATTTTGGCGCCGCTGCCTTCTGCGAGCGGCGCGGCTTGTGCCAGGGTGGCCGCATCCAGTTGATAGCCTGGCGGGCAGGCCAGCCGAAAATCCAGGCCCAGGCGCGCCGCCAGAAAAAGCAGCGAGCGGGCGACGTTGTTGCCATCTCCCACATAGGCCATCGAACGCCCGCGCAGGCTCCCGAAGTGCTCCAGCAGGGTGAGCGCATCGGCCATGGCCTGGCAGGGGTGGTTAGCGTCGCTCAGGCCGTTGATCACCGGCACGGGGCTCCATTGGGCGAGCTGGTGCAGGTGGTCGTGCTCAAAAACGCGGGCCATGATGCCGTGCACATAGCCGCCCAGCACGCGCGCCACATCCGGGATGCTCTCGCGCCGCCCCAGGCCCACTTCTTCTGGCCCCAGGTAGAGCGCCTGGCCGCCCAGGTGCAGCATCCCAACTTCGAAGCTGACCCGCGTGCGTAGCGAGGGCTTCATGAACAGCATTCCCAGCACCTTGCCGGCCAGAACCGGGCGATTGCCGCCGCTGCGATGTTCGCGCTTCAGGAACAGCGCCATCTCCAGCAGTTCGTTCAGTTGATCGGCGCTAAAGTCAGCCAGGCTCAGGAAGTGTTGCATGCGAAACCCTCTCCTCGGTTGCGGGTTGCGGAATGGACCTATTGTAGCGAGCCTTGGCACGAAACAAAAACCCCGGCAGGCAGCGCAGCCCACCGGGGAACCTCAACAAAAAAACTGGCCAGGCGCCTAGCGCCCGCCGCGTGCGGCCTGCTGGGCAGCCTGGTCTACGGTGCGCCAGTCCCAATGCTGGCCACCGATGATGCCATCCGTGGCGAAGGGGCCTTCGTACCATGGCTTGACCAGCGCAAAGCCGCCGCCAGTTGAAAGCGGGATGAAGGGCACCTCGCCATCCACCACCACCTGGCCGTCCACCTCGCGGCCAAAGAGCGCGGCTTCGGCTTCAAAGTAGAGCTGCGTGCGGCGTTCGGGGTCAAGCTCCCGCGCGGCAGCTTCGATGAGGTCATCGACTTCGGTGCAGGGCCGCAGGAAGTTGTTGTCTTTGTAGCAGGAGATCACGTCGCCCACCCAGTTATTGGCGTCGGCGTAGTCTGGCCCCCAGGCAATCGACCACATGTGCGGGCGATTCTGGGTGGGTTGGTTGAAGGCAGTGAGCTGCAACAGCACAGAAAATTCCAGCTCTTCGACCGTGAACAGGTTCGGGTCGCAGCCCAGATATTGCTCTGCCGCAGCTTTGATAAACTCAAAGTTATCAGCGCTGCCCTGGGTTCCGGCCAGGCTCACCGGGGGCAGGCCCTGGCACCCCGGATAGCGGCTTAGCGCCAGTTGTTCCTGAGCGTATTGGACGTTGAAGCCCACGCCAGGGTCCGTGAGCGAGGGGGGTGCGTGCAGCATGCCGGGCGGGGTAAAGTGATAGATGGCCTGGCCCTGGCCAAGCTGCACCTGCTGAATGTAGGCGCTCCGGTCCAGGATGGCGGCAAAGGCGCGGCGCAGATGCACGTCATCAAAAGGCGCTTTAGAGTGGTCGAAGGCCAGGTAGCCTACCGCAATATCGGTGCTGGGCACGATCTGCTGCGAAAGTTCAGGATCGTTGCGGACGTTTTCTAGCTCTGCCGCCGGGATGCCGGTGATATCCACCTGGTTGGCCAGGTAGAGGCTGAAGTTCGTGTTGCCATCACGCACGATGCTGATTTCCAGCCGTTCGATGTTGCCGGGGCCGCGCAGGTCTGCCGGGAAGAAGGGGTTAGCCACGGCCACGCGGCGCACATTCGGGATGAGCTCCGCTACCATGTAGGGGCCGTTGGTCACAATCACGCCAGGATCAGTCCAGTTATCGCCTGCTTCTTCGATCACTTCGCGGTAGACCGGGCGAATGGTCCAGATGGTGGACATGGAGAAGAAAAACGGCGCCGGGTAGCGCAGCGTGATCACCAGAGTGGCGTCATCCGGGGCCACCACGTTCACGGTGTCGCCAAAAATAATTGCATCGGTGAGCGTGGTCGGGTCCGCGTTGTTTGATGCGGTCGCAGCCTTCGATCACCCCCGAGATGATGGAGCTATAGCGGCTGCCCAGGCGCGGGTCGCAGGCACGCTTGATGCCGTACACAAAATCCCCGGCCACCACATTCCGCAGGCGCTCGGTTTCGCCGGTCTGGGGGTTGTAGCGCACCCAGGGGACATCGGTGCGCAGGTTGAAGGTCCACACGCGCGCATCTGGTGTTTCCCAGCTGGTGGCCAGTTCCGGCTGGATTTCATAATTATTGAGCGGGTTGTTATTGGTCAGGCCCAGGAAGAGGTTTTCAATCCAGTTAATGGAGAGGCTATCTTCGGCGCGAGCGGGGTCCAGGGACGAGACATTGGTGGCGCTGGTGAAGTATGAGGTCACCGGGTTATCCGGGTTCTGGTAGGGGCTGGGCGCCACCGTGGGCTGCCCCTCATCCGACGCTGCCAGCCACCCCCCCGGCAGCAGCAAGAGCACAAACGCCGCCAACAGCGGCACTTTCCAGAATTTGCCAGGCATAGACTATTGACCCTCCTAAGAATGTGAACGCTACCTTGTGCAGGTTAAACGAGTTTAGCACACATAATGCCCACTACGGCAAGGGGTTCGGGGGGCGTTCAGCGGGCGTGGGCGGCAAGGTGACCTGGTGCGGGTTAAGCGGACGAAAGCCACCGCCATAGGCCACATGGCCCTGCCCCACCACCATAAAGGCGCGTGGGTCGCTGTGCATCACCACCTCGCGCAGGTCGGCCACCTGAGAGCGCGCCACGGTGATGTAGAGCATCGTGCGTTCGGCCCCCGTGTACATGCCGCGCACGGGCCAGGCCGTGGCCCCGCGCTTGAGGCCATAGAGCACGGCGTTGGCCACCGCTTGCGGGTGCTCCGTGACGATGACCACCGTACGGATGACGCTTGGCCCCTCCAGCACGTAGTCCGTGGCGACCCCGCCAATGAACAAGGTGACCAACGCAAAAAGCGCGGGTTCCCAGCCAAAGCGCAACCCCGCTAGCGCGATGATCAACAGGTCGGTGTACAGAAAAGTCGTGCTTAGCGGGGTGCCGGTGCGCCGTTGCAGGATGAGCGCCAGGGTGGAGGTGCCGCCCCAGTTGCCCCCGCCCGAAAACCAGGCCGCTCGCGATGCCGTTCAGAACCCCGCCGAAGATGGCGTTTAGCAACACGTTCTGGCTGATGCCTTCGCGCGGGAGCAGCGGCGCGACCGCGTCCAGCATCACAGAATAGACCACCAGTGCATAGCCCACTTTAAAGAGCGTTTGCCAGCCTCCCGGTAGCATCCGAAAGCCTGCGTAGAGGATGGGAATGTTGATCAGCAGCACCAGCACGCCAATCGGCAGCGGAATGATGAAGTTCAGCAGCAAGGCGACGCCCGTGGAGCCTGTCGGCGCAATGTTATAGGGCAGCATGAAGATCACGACGCCCACTGCCGAAATCAGGGCGCCCAGCGTGATGCCCACATAGCGGTTGAGCGTGACCCACCAGGGTAAATTGCGGGCCGGGAGCGCCCCTGCGAGATGGAAGGGTTGTGGAGCCATAGCGCCGATTATACGGTTTGGCAGCCGCCCGGCAAACCAGGCGCAGGTCCAGGCGGCCAAGCGGTGGCTGCCGGGGCTATTCCAGGGCGGCCCAGTTCTGGCCCAGCTTGGCATCCGCGACCACGGGCACGCTCAGCACGGCCCCAGCCCGCTGCATGGTGTCTACGACCTGTTCGCGGACTGCCTCGGCGGCTTCTGCGCGGACTTCCAGCATCAGTTCGTCGTGGACTTGCAGCAGCAGGCGCGCGCCGCTGCTGCCTGCCTTCAACAGATGGTGGAGCTCGATCATCGCTTTTTTGATGATATCTGCGGCGGTGCCCTGAATGGGCATGTTGATGGCTTCGCGCTCGGCACGGGCGCGGTTCTGGCGGTTGGTGTCGTCGCGGGTAAGCTCCGGGAAGAGCCGCCGCCGCCCGAAAAGCGTTTCGACGTAGCCATTGTGGGCCACAAAATCGCGGGTGGTGTCCAGGTATTCCTTCACGGTCGGGAATTCCTGAAAATAGGCGCTGATGAAGGCTTCGGCTTCGGCCAGGGTCAGCTCGCTGTCGCGGGCCAGGCGGAAGGCCCCCATGCCATACATCAGGCCGAAGTTGACCGCCTTGGCAAAACGGCGCTGCTCGAAGCTGACCTCCTCCGGGGAGATGCGATAGACCCCTGCGGCGGTCGTACGGTGGATATCGTGCCCTGCGGCAAAGGCGCGGCGCAGGGTGTCGTCGCCGCTGTAGTGGGCCAGGATGCGCAATTCAATCTGGGAATAGTCTACGCTCAGCAACACGTGGCCCGGCGCCGCGATGAAGCCCCGCCGCACCCGCCGCCCTTCTTCCGTGCGGATGGGGATGTTTTGCAGATTGGGGTTGCTGGAGGAAAGCCGCCCAGTGACGGCGCCCGTCTGGTTAAAAGAGGTGTGGACGCGCCCGGTTTGCGGGTTCACCAGGGCGGGCAGGGCATCCACGTAGGTGCTCAGCAGCTTGGTGATGCCCCGTTGTTCCACCAGCAAGGGCAGGATGGGGTGGGCGCTGCGTTCGGCCAGTTCTTCCAGCACCAGGGCGGTCAGGCTAAAGCCATGCTGAGACTTCTTTAGCCCCTCCGTGGGCAGCTTAAGCTTTTCAAAGAGCACCTCATTGAGCTGTGGCAGGCTGTTAATGTTGAAGCGCTGGCCTGCGTAGCTGTAGATGGCTTCTTCGATCCCGCGCAGGCGCTCGCCAAATTCGGCAGAAAGCTCCGCAAAGTAGGCTGGGTCGATGAGCACACCCGCCATTTCCATATCGGCCAGCACGGGGATCAGGGGTAGTTCCAGGGTTTCGTAGAGTTCGCGGGCGCGGGGGGTTTGGGGGTTGGAAAGCTCGTTGCGCAGCAGGTAGACCAGCTTGTGCGTCACCACGGCGTCGGCGGCGGCATAGCCAGCGGCCTCCTCAATCGCCACGCGGTCCATCGTGATCTGCTTCTGGCCCTTGCCGATGAGCGCTTCGATTTCCTGCATTTTGATGCCCAGACGGCTATAGGCCAGCGCCTTGAGGCCCAGAAATTTGCTGCTGGGGTTGTGGACCCACTCGGCCAGCATGGTGTCCTCGGTGATGGGCGCCACGTCCAGGCCATAGCGCCGCAGGATGATCAGGTCGTATTCTGCATTGTGGGCCACTTTGCCGATGTGCGGGTCTGTCATGGCTGGGCGCAGCGCCTCGATCACGCTTGCCAGCGGCAGTTGGTGCGGGTCGTCATTATCCCCAAACAGCGAGGGCTGCACATTGGGGTTGATGTGCCCCACTGGGATGTAGTAGCCATGCTCGCCATCCGCCGAAAGCGAAATGCCAACCAGCTTTGCGCGCATCTGGTCCAGGCTGGTGGTTTCTGTGTCAAAAGCGATGATGCGTGCAGTGGCCAGCCGGGCTTGCAGGGCGGCGAGCTGCTCCGGTTGTGTGACGACGGTATGCGGCGGGATGAAAAAAGCCAGCGCATCATGCTCCGCTTCGGCCAGTTGCGCGCCGCGCCGCACCAGGAATTCTTCCAGGCGTGTGCTCAGCGAGCGGAACTCCAGCTCGCGGAATAACTCGCGCACCTGCTGGCCGTCGAAGTCGTGGGTCAGGCAGGCGGGCAGGTCCAGCTGAAGCGGCACATGGCGCTGGATGGTGGCCAATTGCTTGCTGAGGAAGGCCAGCTCGCGCCCGGCCTCCAGCTTGGTCCGAAAGCGCGTTTCGACCTCCGGCAGATGCTCATACAGCGCTTCGACAGTGGCGTAGGTGACCAGCAGGTGCACGGCGGATTTATCGCCAATGCCTTTAACGCCGGGGATGTTATCCGAGCTATCCCCAACCAGGCCCTTGTAGTCCACCAGCTGAGCGGGTTGCAGGCCAGAATAGGCGGCATGAAACATGGGGACATCCCAGGTGTCATCGCCCTGGCTGCCCCGGGAGCGGTTTGGCAAGCGCACCTGCGTATGCGCGCTGAGCAATTGCAGCAGGTCGCGGTCGCCGGTGATGATCAACACCTGGCAGCCTTCGTCCTCGGCCTGGCGCGCAATGGTGCCGATCACATCGTCTGCTTCGTAGCCGGGCAGGCTGAGCACCGGGATATTAAAGGCGCGCACAATGCTTTCGATGTGGGGCATCTGGCTGGCCAGGGCCTCTGGCATTTTGTCGCGGGTGCCTTTGTAGTCCGCATACAGGGTTTCGCGCCCGCTCAGGCCCTGGTCAAAGCTCACAGCGATGTACGTGGGTTCGGTGGCCAGGATGTCCATCAACTGCTTGGTGAAGCCATAGACCGCGTTGGTGGGCTGGCCTGCGCTGGTGCTGAAGCCTTCCACCGGTAGCGCAAAGTAGGCGCGGTAAGCGACGGCGTGTCCATCAATCAAAACCATCAAGGGGCGTTCTGCCATGCGTTGCCCGCCTTTCGGAACGGATGTGCTATCTGCTCATGGACAAACCAATTAGGTAGCTAACAAAATCGGTGGCACATACTTCTCGATCCACTCAAACTTGAAGCGGGTGGTTTCCAGGTGACGATGAAACGCTCGTACC
>JAAUUD010000186.1 GCA_012031655.1 Anaerolineae bacterium
TCCCCCGCAACAGGCGCGGGCGGTAGACCCGGCGCGATTGGCGCTGCTGGCTGTTCAGGGGGCGATAGGTGCGCTTCGGTTGACCGGCCTGGCGCGCGGTCCGGCGCCGCTTGAGGTAATCCAGCATGGGGCCAACCGTCTGCATCCGCATAAAGAAGCGGTAAGCATTCCAGTCGGAGAGGATGGGCACCAGTTCATCAACAGGCACCTGAGAGACCATGGCGCGGTAGTGCTCCACGCCGGGCCGAAAGTCAATTTCGCCTTCCCAGATGATCTGCGCCGAGAGGGCCACCGCCATCAGGTTGTTGAACAAAGGTGCGCGCCGCCGCAACTGGTCAGACATGGCCCGGTTGAGCAAGCGCGCCACCGGCGCCGGGTCTGGTGGTCGCAGGCGCGTTTGAACACCTTATACATGTGGATGTCGGAGGTGGTCCATTGGAGGCTGGTGGCTGGCCGGTCCGGGTCCAACCGTTTTTTGCCCTCGGTAAAGCCACTGATCAGCGTGGCCAGGGTCACCAGGCGGTAGGTATCGTGCAACAGTTCGGCGGGGTCATCGTGCCGAGAGCTGGCAAAGCTGGCCCGCAGGCGCCGCAAGGCATCGTCCGTGAGGTCCTCAGACCAGGCCATGGTACTCTGCATGGACAGCGCGTGCAGGTCGCGCCAGGTGGCCGCCTGGCGGGTTTCGAGCTTCGCTTTGACTTCGGCCTTATCCAGAAAGAACAGTTCGGCAATCTCCACCACTTGCTCGCGGCGACAGGCTGCCAGCACACGCGCGTAAATTTCCTGAAAGAAGGGGTCCCGAAAGCGCCCCGCCCGAAAGCTGGTATCAGCCTCCGCCGTGTTGGCCATCCCGGTGACGATATGCTGGGCGATGTGTTGGCAGTTCCCGAACGAGATCAGCAAACACCCCACCACTTCTTCATCAATTTCGGTAAAGATCAGGGCTTTGTTGGCGAGTTGGGCATAGGTGCGGATGAAATAATCGTAGGCTTCATCCCACCAGTGGATGCTACGCGCATAGAGTTCAGCAGCACGCAAAAAATCTGGATCATTGCCCAAGGCAGGGGTTAGGACGCGAATGCGAACTTGGGTTGCAGGTAGGAGATCGTAAACCATAGCACCATACTCATCAGCAATGCAACCCTAACGCTTATCCCAATTCAGTTTGTTGATCAGCAAACCAGGGTGGCATCCTTCCCCCTGAGTATACCAGCAACTCGGCGCCGGAAAGCAAAGCCCTTCGGCTACACATCTGTTATTCATCTTTGGCGGGGTAGGCTTCCAGCAGCCAGCTCATGGCTTGCTCTTCTGAGGCAAAATACTTCTTCAGGCGCCCGCCCTTGTTACGCCGGGCCAGCATAAACATGCGGATGAAGTGCGTGGCTGCCTGGCCCCCCACCACCCCTGCCGAACGCCCTTTCAACTCTGGGCGGTGGTCTGCCAGCTCGCCCAGGCGTTTGCGCCCATGTGGGGTAAAAATGATCTGATCGTTGGTGGTACGATAGAGCGCCAGGTAGAGTTTTTCCGAGGGCCACCGATCCATGATCTCAATCACCGCCGCATACATCTTCTCAATATCAGCAAAGGCAATACTCCCCATCGAATAGCGCACAATACGGCCTTCGCTCAGCCAGTCAATCACCATATGGGGGGCTACTTCCCGGCTGGTCATTGAAGCCATTGGTTCCACCTGCGCATTCATTTCTAGCTCCTCATCCAGACTTCCGATACTTTCTCCGATTATGACGGAGTTCCATCCAGCTTGCGTAAAATCGGCATGAATAGCCCGTTAAATCTGGCTAACCCTGGCTTCAGCGTTGGCTTCTGGGTTAAAATTGGGTTAATTTTGGGTTAGTTTCAGGCGATGCGCTCTGCAATGACCACGATCCGCACCTGGTAGCTATCGCTCAGGAAGTCGTAGTCGCCACAGGTGATCAGCGTCAGGCGCTCCGTGGCCGTAGGATAGACCACGCTCAGGTCCGTGGGTTCGACCTCTCGAATTTCCGTCACCCGATAGCGATACTCGCGTCCCTGCTCTGTCAGCACAATTTCATCCCCCACCACCATCTTGTCCAGTTGCCCAAAGGCGCCCACCCGTCCATCAACCAGCTCGACGTGCCCCGCCAGCACAATGTTGCTGCCGCTACCCAGCCAGGCGGTCCCTTCCAGGTGCCCTACACGGTCGTCCAGATGCCGAATTTCCCAGCCTGCATCGCGCAGGTAAGAAGTCACCACGATTCCGTCTAGTTGGGCACCAGGCGCCAGAATACGCGGAAAACTGGCCGGATTGCTCAGCGGGGCAACCCCAGGCAGGCTAAACTCAGCGGGCAGGCCCGGCGCCTCGGCCTGGCCGGGCGCTGAAGGTGAAGACAAAGCCATATTCGGTGGCAGGATGGGAATATCCGCCACTTCGCGTGCTTCATCCTGCGCACTCAAAAAAAAGTAAACGCCCCCCAGGATGCCGCCAACCACCCCCATAGTGAGCACCAGCCCAACCGCCATCCAAGAGCGCCGCGCCCGTGATTCGTAGCGCATAATTATCCCTCTCTCCTCTGCTTCTCCACTGCCTTACCTATTATAGCTATTGCTCCCTATCCGCGATATATTGCGCGATTCCGCGCCAGGTCTATAATTCTGAAAGATCATTATGGACCAGTCACTGTTAAGCCCTCAGGGGGCCCCTCCGAACTTCTGGCCGTACTCTGGCAAAGTCAAGCAGCCTCGCTTGTACTTTTGCAGGACGAGCGCCTGGTTCAGGCAACCCCGGCGGCGCTAGACCTGTTGGGCCGGAGCGCGGATCAGCTCGCAGGCCTGACCGACGCGGCAACGTTACTGGTGCCCGAAGCCCAGACTTTGTTCCGGGCCGCCCTGAAAACAGCCCAGGCAGGCACCCTCCCCGCCCCGCTAGAAGCCGAAGCGCTACTCCCAGATCATACCCGGCGTTGGCTACGCTGGCACCTGGCGCCGATCACACCGCCGACGACCCTGCTGCTGACCCTTGAGGACAGGCAAAACACCGTTGCGCTGCGCCAGCACCAAAGCAGGTCCAGACCTGGACCCACACTGTTCGCCTGCTCGCCAGCACGCTGGATACCCAAACCCTCCTTGAGCGTGCGATGAGCCACATCGCCAGCATTGCCCCCTCCGAGACCGCCAACGTGATGTTGCTGGACCCCGAGTCGCAAGCGGTACACGTGGTGGCCAGCTATGGCTATCCTTATGGCGAGCACGCCGATGCAGTGACCGGTGCCCAACTTCCGCTAGGGGTGCTCCCACTGGCGCAGGCGGTCATCGCCAGCAAGCAGGTCACCCTGGTAGAAGATACCGAGCGCGATCCGCGCTGGAGAGTCTTTCCAGCCACCGCCTGGATTCGCTCCAGCCTTTCTGTGCCTATCACCACGGAAGAGCAGGTCCTCGGCATCATCAATCTGGATAGCCCGAAGCCTGGCTACTTCACCACGGAACATCGCTTTTGGCTGGAGGCCTATGCGGATCAGGTGGCCGTGGCGCTGCAAAACGCCCGGCTGCACGAGGCGCTCCATCAGGAACACGAACGGCTTCAGACCATCCTCAACGCCACTACCGATGGCATTTTCTATGCCGAAGCGGAGCATATTCGCTACGCCAACGAACGCCTGGCCGCCATGATCGGCGAGCCGGTGCCCAGGTTGCTTGGCCAACGCTTTTCGCGCCACTGGCGCCTGGGCGATACTGACCTGCTGCTAGGGGATATGCGCCTGAGCCTGGCGCGTGGCCAGACCTGGGTGCGCGAAGTGGTCCTGCGCGTGCCAGGGCGGGTGCCGCGTTACGGTCCAGGTCATCCTGTGCCGCTGAACCACGCGCAGGCGGTGGTGGGCATCCTGCGCGACCTGAGCACGCTTCAGCAGGCCCAACGCCGCCAGGTCCGCTTTATCACCCACCTGGCCCACGAGCTCCGCACGCCGCTGACCAACCTCAGCAATCGGCTCTACCTGCTGCGCCAACAACCGCAGCAACGCGAGGTTCACCTGGCGTCCCTGGAAAATGTTCAGCGGCGCCTTACTCGCCTGGTCGAAGACATGCAGCAGTTCTTTCGCCTGGATAATGGCGATGTGACCTTCCGCCGTGGACCGCTGGACCTGGTGGTTAGCCTGAAGCAGCAAATGAGCGATCAGGACCCACTGCTGGTGGGGCGCCAGGTTCAGCTAAGCCCACACCTGCCCCCCCCTGGCGCCCATCGAGGCCGATGAATACTGGCTGAGCACCCTGCTGGAAATCCTTTTGCGCTTTAGCGTGCTGAACGCCAACCCTGGCACGCTGCTAAACTGCTATATTTACCCGCTCCCCAACGCGCGCGGCTGGCAAGTGGACCTGGATTGCCCTTTCAAGATGCTGCCAGTCAGCGAACCCGAAAGCATCTTTGATCCCTTCAGCTACTCCAGCCTGGGAGAGTCCGTCTTTACCGGGCTGGAACTGGCTATTGCACGGCAGATTGTGCAACTGCATGGTTGGAAGCTCGCCCTGCAAGCTCCCAAGGCCGGGCGAAGCCGCTTTGTGCTCGACCTCCTGGCCGGACCACCCTCAGCCTGACGCCCAAGCCACCGCCCCCGTTCACCATCCGTGCAGCCACCCCGCAAGACGCCAGGGCGCTCCTGGCCTCCATGCAGCACTTGCTGAGCGAACCCGGCCACAACCTGCGCCTGGATGCGGACGAGTTCACCCTCACTGAGCAGCAAGAAGCGGCCTTTATTGAGGCCCTGCGCGATGCACCAAACTCAACTATGGTCCTGGCGCAAGCCAGGGACGCGGTTGTGGGGGTGCTCACCCTGCAAGGGGGCAAAAGCCGCGCCGAGGCACACCTGACTGCACTGGGAATTTCGGTGGGGCCGGGCTGGCGCGGGCGCGGGATTGGCTCTGCCCTGTGGCAAGCCTGCCAGAGCTGGCTGATGAACACGCCGCAGGTCAGGCAGGTGCTGCTGTGTGTGCTGGCGCGCAACCTGGAGGCCGTGCGGCTTTACCAGCGCTGGGGCTTTGTGGAAGAAGGCCGCCTCCAGCGCGATATGTTCCGCGCGGGGCAATATGTGGAATACGCTGGTGATGGGCCTTTGGCTGGACAAGCGCTAGCCCCGTTCAGAGGGTCATGATAGGGAGGTCCAGCAGAAAGCGCGTGCCCTTCTCCAGCTCGCTCTCGACGCTGATGCTGCCGCCGTGTTGCTCTACAATGGCCTTCACGATGGATAGCCCTAGCCCGGTGCCCTCAGAGCGCAAATGATCGTTGCGTTGCACACGATAGAACTTGTTGAACAGGTGTGGCAGCGCCTCTACGGGAATGCCCAGGCCAGTATCCTGAATGTTGAGGTGCACCCACCTGCCCTGCCGCCGAACCTCCACCACCACACAGCCCCCTTCCGGCGTGTATTTGATGGCATTCGAGAGCAAATTGCTAAACACCTGGATCATCCGCGTGGGGTCAAAGGCCATCACAAAATCCAGTTCCGGCATCTTTAGCTCCAACTGGATACATTTTGCTCCGCTGCGGAGAAAAACGTATCCACGTTGAACTGCACGAACTCCAGCCAGCGCAGTTCCTCCAGCTTGAGCGCCATTCCGGCTTCTAACCGGGCCAGGTCCAGCAAGTCCAGCACCAACGAGCGCATGCCTTCGGCGCCTTCTTCGATGCGGCGCAGCAAGTGCTGGTCCTCCGGGTGCACAATGCGCCCGCTCTGCCGCAGCAGGTAAATAAACCCCTGGATGGCCGTAATGGGATTTTTGAGATCGTGCGAAACCGTCCGCACGAATTCGTCTTTAATGCGGTTCATGTCGTTGAAGTACTGGAGCTCTTTGGCGCGCAGGTCTTCCAGTTCCTGGTGCTGCTGTTCCAGGGCGCGACGCTGGGTGTAGAGCGTCAGTTGGCTTTCGATGCGCGCCAGCACCTCTTCGACCTGGAAAGGTTTGGTCACATAATCGACCCCGCCCACCTGAAAGGCCCGCACTTTGTCCATCGTCTCGTCCAGGGCACTCACAAAGATCACCGGGATGTTGGTGGTGCGATAATCGGCTTTGAGCCGCTCGCACACTTCGTAGCCGTTCATCCCTGGCATGTTGACATCCAGCAAGATGAGATCCGGCGGCGACTGTTGGGCGGAAATCAGCGCCGCCTCGCCGGTCAGGGCTGGGCGCACGCGGTAGCCGCGTTTGACCAGCATGGACATCAGTAAATCGAGGTTAGCCGGTGTATCATCAATGGCCAGGATGGTGCCGAGGTGGCGCTTGTGGCCATTACGGCGTTCTGTGACAGCTATCGAAGGGTTCGTCATGGTTGCATCGCTTCCCACTGGCTAATCAGGGCCAGGATTTTGTCAAAACGGTAGTTGCGCAGCGCCTCAGCCAGATATTGGGTGAGCAGCGCGGCATGGCTGGGCAAACTCACCAGCACCTCCTGGGCGCTTTCCAGGTCCAGCAAGACCGCCGCCTGCCGCAGTGTCTCCAGTTGTGCGGTCGAAAGCTGCTCCAGGTGAGCCGGGTCCAGCGTCAGCTCCTGCATCGTTACAGGGACGTTGAGGGGCTGTGTTTGGTCGGCGTAAATGAACTGCACCCCCAGGTGGCGGTGGATCATGTCGAACAGGTCTGCATTCTGGAAAGGTTTAACCAGCAGGTCGTCGCAGCCCGCTTGCAGGATGCTCTCGCGTTCGTGGGCAAAGGCGCTGGCGGTCAGGGCAACAATAGCTACCTTGCGCCCGGTTGCCTTGATGGCCTGCGTAGCGCGGATGCCATCCAGCACGGGCATATCAATATCCATCCAGATGAGGTGCGGGTGCCAGCTCGCGTTGATCTGAACGGCCTCTTCCCCATTCACCGCTTCTTGCACTTCCAGCCCCACCAGGCGCATCAGCTTCACCAGCAGGCGGCGGCTGTCGCGCTTGTCCTCCACCACCAAAATCCGATAGTTGGGCTGCCCCGGTGCGATGCCCACCGCCCGGCGGCGGCGTTTGCGTTCGCTCTCTGGCAGGGCGTGCAACCGGGCC
>JAAUUD010000187.1 GCA_012031655.1 Anaerolineae bacterium
CCGAAGGGGCCGCCGTTTTTGAACGCTGGTGGCAGCAACTCATGGGCACGCCCCGGCCCGATTGGCTGGCGGAGTGAGGGAAGAGCGGAGCAGGGGGGCGCAACCGCCCCCCTGCCGGTGCTGGCTTCTGCGCCCAGGGTGGCCAGGTAGCCCAGAAAAGCGTCAATCTCGGCAGCGCTGAGGGTGAGGTAGCCGCCGCGTGGCTCGATGTTGACGGCCTGGGCGGGGTCCGGGGCATCCCAGACGGCCAGGCTCGGCGCGCCTTTTGCGGGCCAGGCATGCATATATTGATTTAACATTATGATTTTTATTTACTTTTTATTGACCCTGCCCCTTGCTCTACGTTATATTGGGCGCAATGGTCGAATTAAAATAACGGATTGCAGACTGTGGCATCCCTGGAGCTAGGTTCATCCCTGCATACACAGTTGGCGGCCCATGCAACCCAGGTTGGTTGTTCACCCGAGGAGCTCATCCGGCGCTGGCTGGCGGTAGAAGCGGCACCCTTGCCTCTGGACCCTGTTTTGCTCGATGCGCTGCCCATTGCGATGGTCCTATGCCAGGCCCAGCAGCCCGATTTCCCCATTGTGTACGTCAATGCCGCTTTTGAGCAGGACACCGGCTACACCCGCGCCGAGGTGCTGGGGCGCAACCCGCGCTTTTTGCAGGCCAAAGACCGCGACCAGCCAGAGCTAGCAACCCTGCGGGCGGCCCTGGACGCGGGCCGGGGTTGCCGGGTGGTGCTGCGTAACTATCGCAAAAACGGCACGCTCTTCTATAACCAAGTTCGGCTGGTGCCACTGCTGGACGTCACCGGCACGCTGACGCACTTTCTTTCCATCCAGAACGACCTGACCCAACTGCACCAGACCGAAGCCAACCTGACCCACACCGAGCAGATGTACCGCTTGCTGGAGCAATACAGCCAGGATGTGATTTCGCTGCATGCGCCGGATGGGCGTTTCCTCTACCTGAACCGCACCCTGAACCACCCTGGCAGCTATACCCGAGAAGAGGTGCTGGCGATGTCGCCGCAAGAGCTGGCGGCGCTGGTCCACCCAGAGGACCTGCCCCGCACCCACGAGGAAGCACACCAGCAGGTGCTAGAGGGTGCTTCTATCACGCGGTTAGAGTATCGGATGCGGGAAAAGCTGGGCAGCTACGTGTGGGTCGAGAACGATTCGCTGCCCGTGCGCGATGCCAGCGGCCAGGTGGTGCAGATCATCTCCAGCACGCGGGATATCACCCGCCGCAAGCAGGCAGAAATCGCGCTGCGCGCCAGCGAAGCCCGCCTGCGCTCCCTGCTGGAAACCCAGACCGCCTTTGTGCTGCGGACGGACCTGGAAGGCAACTTTACCTACGTGAACCGGGCCTTCAGCGAGCGCTATGCCTGGCTTGCGCCCCCGGGCGGCTGGATCGGCAAGAGCAGCATGGCCACCATCTACAGCGACGACCACGAACAAGCTTTCGAAGCCGCGATTGCCTGCCTTCAGCAGCCGGGCGTGCCGGTGCAGGCGATGTTGCGCAAGCCCGTGCCGGGGGCGATTTCTTCTGGACGCTGTGGGAGTTCGTGGGCATCGCCGGGGCAAGTGGCCAGACCGAAGAAATCCAGTGCATGGGCATCGACATCAGCGAATTGCTGGAAGCCCGCCAGCAGATGCAACTGCGCGAAGCCGCCCTGCTGGCGGCGGCCAATGCGGTGGTCATCATGGACCGGGACGGGACGGTGCTGTGGGCTAACCCGGCCTTTACGCAACTGACGGGCTATAGCCTGGCAGAAGCCGCCGGGAAGAACCCGCGCGAGCTGGTGCGCTCTGGCGTGCACGACCGCGACTTCTTCCGCGAGATGTGGGAGACCATCCTGCGCGGCGAGGTGTGGGCCGGGCGGCTGATCAATCGGCGCAAGGATGGCAGCCTCTACACGGAGGAGCAGACCATCACGCCCGTGCGCGATGTGCAGGCAACGTGACGCACTTCATCGCCATCAAGCAAGACATCACCGAACGCGAACACAACGCCCAGATGCAAACCGAGCACGAGCGGCTCAAGGCGCGCTTTAAGCAAGAGCAGGAGCAAAACGCGCTCGTTCAGCGGGCGATTTCGGCCCTGTCGCACGACCTGCGCACGCCGCTTTCGGTGATCGTGGCCTCTAAAGAAATCCTGACGCACTACGCCGACCGCCTGAGCGCCGAAGCGCGCCAGGAACGGCTGGAGATCATCGCCAACAAGCTTCAATTCGTGGTTGACATCCTGGATGACCTCTCGCTGGTGGTGCAGGGCAAGCTCAGCGAGCGCGTTTTTCATCCGGTGCCGCTGCACCTGGCGGCCTTGTGCCGGGTGAGCCTGGAGGAAGTCCGCGCGACTTATCGCGCCCCGCACGGCATGGTCTTTGAGGAAGACCCGGAACTGGGCGTGGTGATGGTGGACGAAGCCCTGGTGAGCCGCATTTTGCTGAACCTGCTCTCGAATGCCATCAAATATTCGCCCGATGGCGGGCAGATCGTGCTGCGCCTGGGCCGGTCCGAAGACCATATTGTGCTGATGGTGCAGGATGAAGGCGTGGGCATCTCCCCAGAGACACAAGCGCAGCTTTTTCTGCCTTTTTTCCGTGGGGCGGAGGTGCAGCACATCAAGGGGACCGGGCTGGGCCTGAGCATCGTCAAGGATTGCGTGGACCGCCACCACGGGCGCATCCGCGTGGAGAGCACGCCCGGCCAGGGCAGCACCTTCATCGTGGAGTTGCCCTTCCACCCGCCAGATACGCCCTTTAACTGAGCCGCGCTCATCGAACGCTCATGCAACCGGCGGCGCGCTGCTGCGTAATAAGCAATAACAAAGCCGCTGAGCGCAGCAGGAAGGATGTGCAGGATGCTATGGGGTAGCTGTGGTGGGGGTCAGCATGGGAAGGGCTGGTTTTTCTTCCCGTGGGCGTTTTTCCCGTTGATGTTTTTGCTGTTCTGGCTGGGCAAGCTCTTTTTTGCCGTCCTGGGGAGCATCGGCGCGGCCCTGGGCAGCGTCCCCTGGTTGGAGCTCTCGCTGGCCATGGTGCCTGTGTTCCTGCTGGGGGTGTTTGTGGTGGGCTTGCTGGCGCTCATTCCGCTGGGGGCGCTGGCCTGGCGCACCTGGAATGCGCCCCAGCGCAAGCGCAAAAATGACCAGTCCGGGCGCTACGAAGATTACTTTGACGTGGAAGGGCGCCAATACTACGTCAAAAACGAAGCGGGCGAGTTTGTCCCGGTGCGGCGCGCTTAGTGGCTGGGCCCGTCTGGCCCCCCTTGGCGACGACTTTTTTTGATGAAGAGGGGGGCGCAGCCGGGCCAGGCGGCTACCAATTGTAGCGATCGCGGAAGAGCAGCAGCAACTCGCGGGTGCGGCTGGGGCTTTCGGTGTAGAAGCTGGAGCTAAACGACTGGTTGAAGAAATCCGCAAAGGCGGGGTGTGAATCTTTATTAATGGTATCCAGATTTTTGAAGCCCATGGACCACTCCCCAAAGCTGCGTTCGGTGATGGGTTCTTTGGTCACCAGCAGCACATGATGATGGCGCGGGTCCTGGCTGATCTTGGCGTAGAGCGTGTCCACATCGGCTTCTTCCCCTTCCAGCACCTGCATAAAGTAGCCGTTCTGGTATAGCAACATGCCGGTGATGTTCAGGGGGGGCGTTGTTGCTGTGGCTTTTGTCCAGGATGGACAGCAGTTCATCCTGAGACATGTTGTGGTCTGCGGCGCTGATGTACGTCAAGGCAACAAGGCTCATTGGTTTTGGCTCCTATTTTTAGTTGAAATTGGCTAGAGGTTTATTCTCGCCATTCACTATACCTTGCTCTTTATTCGCTGTCACTTCTGTGGCCAGCAATTCATAGGTTATTCATGGGCGGGTGGGTTGCGTCCCAGGCCAATGCCTGTGCTATCCTAATGGGCAGGCGTGCGGGGCACGCAACTATCAATTGTTTTTCGGGGGAATGAAGGCCGATGCAAAACACTTGGCGGGCGAGGATGCTGCGCCGTGGGGCGGTGCTGGGGGTGCTGCTGGGCGCCCTGCTGTTTTTCTGGTGGTTGCAGGCCAGCAGCCTGGCGGCGCCGGGCCAACAGGTGGCCACCAACAACATCTTTCTGCGCTACTTTGAATCTGCGGATAGCTTGCTGAGGGTGCAACCCTACCAGGTGTTTTCTTTTGTGGGCGAGGCTGGCGAGCGCGTGACCCTGGTGGCCTATGGCCTGGGCGAGGAGATGCAGCCGAGCATCACCGTGCTGGACCCCGTAGGATTTGTGGCCAGCGAAGACGCCAACCTGGCGCGCCGTTCGGTGGCCGTGGTGGAGTTCGTGGTGCCGGATACGGGTGTTTACCCGGTGATCATCAGCCGGGGGGAAGAGGGCGAGGGCCTGCTGCGGGTGATGCTCTTTGAGGGCGAGCCGCTGAAAGCCGACCTGACCCTGCTGGACACCGCCGACCCCTTGGAACCCGCCCGCGCTTTCCTCATCGCTGGGGGGCGGGCTTTGCCCACGGACCCGGACGGCCCTCTGGCGCCGTTGCCCTTCAGCCTGATTACCCTGCCGTTTGAGGACCCCGAGTTGCCGCTGCCGCAGGTCTTTGCGGCGCGCGCGGATGACGCAAGCCTGCCGCTGGACCGCGAACGCTACCAGCCCATTCAGCAGTTCGGCTGGATCAACCGCGATGGCGAACGGGTCTATACGCTCAATGTGCGGCCTTTTGCAGAGGTGCTGCCGCCACTGGACCAGCCCCCCGGCGCCCCCGCGCCCACGCCGGTCCCCTTGGCCCAGCCCCCGGACCGCCCTTTTGACTATCTGCTGACCATTGGTGGGGGCAGCGTGCCCGCCCAACGCCTGGAACGCCTGATTTGCGACATCAACTTGAGCATGGGCAGCGCTACGCCCGTTTTTCCGCGTCCGCTGAACGGGCTGGCGGCGCTGGGCAACCTGCCGCCGGGCGTGAGGGTGGAAGTGGTGGGCCGCGATGCCGCCATCAACTGGCTATTGATCGTTTATGACCCGGTGCTGGCTGGGGTGGGCTGGATCGAGGAAAACGGCGTGCTGGACCGGAACAACCCGGCCTGTGCCAGCCTGCCCATCATCGCGGATACGCTGGTGTTGCTCCAGCGGCGCTTGCAGGAGGAAGTCAACGCGTTGCTGGGCGTGCCTGCCGTGGCGCAATTGCCCACGCCGCGCCCCACGCTAACCGCCACCCCTACGCCGCTGCCAGCACCCGGCGACCCCGGCGACCCTGGCGACCCCCCTGTGCTGGAAGAACCCATGCCCACGCCCACCACGACCGGAACGCCTATTGTGGGCACGCTGAACATCACCCCGGCCTTTAGCGTTGGGAGCGTGGAATTGCCGGGCAGCCTGGCCTTTAGCGTGGCGCTGGAGAACATCAGCCCCTTTACGCTGAACCTGGATAGCACGGTGATCACCCTGCCCAGTGGGACGTTCAGCGCCGCCACCAGCAATTGCGTGCCAGCGGCGGCCATCGCCGCCAGCGGGAGCACGCTCACGGCGCTGGGGAGCTTTGCTTTATTGGCGGGCGATAGCTGCGCCATCACGGCCACCTTTACGGGCACGGTGGCCGGCCCGGTGAACGTCACGGCGGCGGCCTTCGCCATCGGGACAACGCCGCCTTCCACCCAGCTTTTTGACCTGAGCGGCGCCAACCTGAATGTGACCTGCCCGCCGCTGACCCTGGCGGTGCCGGTGGGCGACCTCGCCGCCCTGGTGGATGCCTTCGACCGCGCCAACCTGTGTGCGGACCAGAACAGCATTCAACTGGCCACGGGCAGCACCTATAGCCTGCCTGCCGCCCACAACACCACCGCCAACGGTGCCAATGCCCTGCCGGTGATCAGCGCGCCGCTCGTGATCGATGGGAACAACGCAACGCTGAACCTGACAGCGACCGACGTGCGCTTTCTGGAGGTGCAGGCCCAGACCACCATTTCTGACCTGGGGTTTAGCAACGCTGCCCTCTCGACCGGGGCAGGGGGCGCCATCTTTGCCCAGGCGGGCCTGACGCTGACGGGTGCGGATTTCTTCAATAACAGCGCGTTCAACGCGGGCGCCATCTACAGCGAAGGCACCCTGACCATCAACGGCGGGTCCTTCTCCATGAACAGCGCCACCGGCCCCTTGCCGGATGGCGATGGCGGCGCCATCCAGAGCGTGGGCAACCTGACGGCGGATGGCGTGTTATTTTTCACCAACACCGCTGCAGACTCCGGCGGCGCGATTGACCAGAACGGCACGGGCACCACGGTGGTCATCCGCAACAGCACCTTTCAGGGCAATAGCGCGTTGTTCGGCGGCGCGCTGGAAAACGCCGACACTGCCGCCAACACGCTCAGGGTGATCAACAGCACCTTCAGCGCGAACCAGGCTTTTGGCCAGGGCGGGGCGGTCGACTCGACCTCTGGGACGACCTTTCTAACAGCCAACACCCTGACGCAAAACACGGCGCCTCCGGGGTTGGGGGGCGGCATCTATACCGATGGCGGGGGGATCGCGCTGCGCGGGAATATCATCGTGGGCAATACGAACGGCGAGTGTGGCGGTAGCGGGGTCACGAGCGCCGGGGGCAACGTTTTGGGGGCCAATGGCAACCCAGACGGGTGCCCGGTGGTGGGCGGCGATGTGGCGCGCGTCGATGGCTGGCAAAAGGTGTGGTATTTGTGGTGGGTGCGCCGTGCCATCACCAGCGGCCAGAACCCGCTGTATACCGATTTGCTGCTCTGGCCGCTCGAATTGCCGCTCGGCTTGCAGCCCATAGATATGAGCAGTGCGCTGCTCACGCTGCCGGTGCTGCTGCTGGTGCTCGACTACTGGCCGCTGCGGAGACTCGAGGCTCCGGAGGCTCCCTCACGAAGACGGCTCCTCGGCGAGAAGCTTCCCCTTTCTCGCCCTCGCCGTCGGCGTGAGCGCGATCACGGTGATGGCGCAGCAGAGCGCTCTCTCCGCGGTCGATGCCCTGCCGCTCG
>JAAUUD010000188.1 GCA_012031655.1 Anaerolineae bacterium
CCGGGCACTACAGTCCAGTGGTTTAGTTCGGGCGCGGGTGCCTTCTCGGCGCCTAACTCTCCCTCGACTAACTATACGCCTGCGGTCGGTGACACCAATACCACGGTCTCCATCCGCTTCCGCGTGACGAGTGCGGGCGCTGCGCCACGGTCGAAGACAC
Organism: Anaerolineae bacterium; assembly: GCA_012031655.1. GTDB lineage: Bacteria > Chloroflexota > Anaerolineae > Aggregatilineales > J027 > JAAUUD01. The sequence continues at coordinate 161 of JAAUUD010000188.1, forward strand.
GGTGTTCCTCAACGTCTTCCGCGTCTTTGCCGACGCGCGCCGCAGCATCAGCCAGAGGCAACCCCTGGGCATCTGTCCGCGTTGCGGTTATGCGCAGTGGACGGATGCAGTGGCGGAACCGGGCAGAAGCGCGGAGGGGGGCGGTGGCCGCTAACTGACCACCCGCCCCACTTCGTCCCCCAGGCAGTCTTCCACATACACCGACTTCACCAGCACGATGCCGAACGCCACCAGCGGCGCCGCAATGAACAGCCCCAGCCAGCCAAAGACCAGGATCAGAAAGACCTGCGAGAGCATCACCAGGGCCGGGGGCAGTTGAACCGTGCTACGCTGCACGTTGGGCGTGATCAGGTAGTTCTCGATGAGCTGCACCACCACATACACCCCCGCCACCAGCAGCGCCATCCCTGGGCTTTCGGTAAAGCCCACCAAAATGGCCGGGACCGCCGAAAGCGTGGGACCGATGTTCGGGATGAACGACAGCAACCCCGCGATGATGGCCAGCGTCAGCGCCAGGGGCATCCCGACCAGCGTTAGGCCGATGAAGGTCAAAATGCCGACGACGAGCATGGAGATGAGCCGGGCGATGAGCCAGCGCCGCACGATGTTGTAGCCTTCCGCCAACACATCCTGGGCACGCTCGCGCATGGGGATGGGGAAAAGCCGCACCAGGTTACGGATGTACAACGGCGGCTCGAAGGCCATGTAAATGCCTGCCACCACCACCAGCGCCAGGTTGGTGATGACGCCAAAGATGCCAGAAAAGAACCCGCTCAGGCGGGTGAAGACGTTCATGCTCGCGGTGCTGGCCGAAACCTGCTCCAGCTCCTCCCGCAAAGAGACTTCCCAGCCCAGGTCCGCCAGGCCATCTTCCACGTCGTCAATGGCCTCTGGCACAGATTCACCCAGCGCATCAAATTGATCAGCCACCTGCGGCCCGGCGAAGATGAAGAAGCCAGTCACCAGCACCGCCAGGCCCAGCGCCAGCACCAGCACCAGCCAGCGGGCCGGGAGGGGCAAAACCTGGGCGAGGGGGTCCGCCAGGCTGCGCAGCAGAACGGCGATGAGGATGGAGATAAACACCAGCGGAATTACATTGAGCGTCGAGGCCAGCAACAGGACCATCGCCCCCACGATCGCCACGATCAAAACGGTAAAAGTAACCTTCTGGCGAAAGTCGCCCAGGGATTGGCCAATGCGGTGGCGCGGCGTGGGGCGCAAGGTCTCTGGGGGCATGGGGGGAGGGGGGGGTTGCATGGTGCTTATCTATCCTTTTCCGCTTCGTTGTGCGGGTCTAGCAGGGTGATGATGTGCAAGATGGCGTAGTAGAGCAGCACCAGGATGCTGATCAGCAAGCCGACCATCGTTGCCAGCCCGCCGACGATCAGCAGATAGAGCACCTGATACCAGGTGTGGGTCACGCTTTCCAGGTCCGTGATGGGCGCGGAAAGCAGCATCAAGGTCAGCAGCCCGGCGGTGAAGGCCGCGCAACACAAAAAGGAAATCGATTTGATGCGCTTGTAAAACCAGGGGTTGAACTCCACGCTGGCATTGCGGGCAAAGCTGAAGATGGTCAGCATGAGCGGCAAAATGGTGGATGAAGCTGAAATACCTGCAAAGCAGAGCGTGTTGCTGCTGCCGTGCATGGCCTCGATCATCTGACGAGCGGGCAGGTCCTGAAAAATGCGCTGCACGATGAAGAACACCAGCAGCGTCACCAGGCCAGCGCCCAGGCCGCCCGCGTTGGCATACCAGGTGCTGCGGGGGAAGTTCGGCGCCACGGCCTGCAACGCCTGGCGAGACTTTTCTATGGTCTGGCTCATGAGGTCTGCCTTTCGCTGGAAGCAACGGGTGGCGAGGTGCGCCACAGGCTGGCCCATCCACCGCCAAAGCGCTCTGGGCGGTGCTGGCCGCGCACCAGCCAAAGCCCCAGGCTGGCCACCCCGCCACGTGCTTGCACATCGGCCACGGCGGCAGCTAACCCGGCTGGCCACGTGCCAGCAATGCGATTGCTGCGCCCTGCTCCCCAAAGGCATGGGCGGTTGCGCCCCACCCCAGCAGAAGCGCCTGTAATGACCAGCGCCTTTCGCCCAGCTTGATCCGTCATACCATTCCTTAGACTTTACTCAGTGGTTCGTGGTTATGTTCGCTCCCTAATTATAAGCAGGCGCTGCGCCGGGCTAACCCCCGGAGCGGCCCATCGCAGAATGGGTCAATCGACCCGTTCTGCGCCCGAGGGGCTGGCCTACAATCGGGGCGAACGCTTTGCAACCTCACCAGCAGAAAGGCAAGCCCATGCATGTTCCGGACCTCTGGCACAAGACCGCCATTTTTTATTGCCTGGATGTGGAAACCTACATGGACGGCAACAACGATGGCGTGGGAGACTTCCGGGGGCTACGCTTGCGGCTGGATGAAATCGCCAGTCTGGGCGTCAATTGCATCTGGTTGCTGCCCTTCTACCCCTCGCCCAACCGTGATAACGGCTATGACATCATGGATTACTATGGCGTGGACCCGCGCCTGGGCAACCTGGGCGACTTTGTGGACTTCATCCACCACGCCAAAGAATATGGCATCCGCGTGATCATCGACCTGGTGGTGAACCATACCTCGATGGATCATCCCTGGTTCCAGAAGGCAGTGGAGGACCCGCACTCCAAGTATTACCATTACTACGTCTGGAGCCAGGAGAAGCCAGAGAGCAACGCGCCGCTGGTTTTCCCTGGCCAGCAGGAAAGCATCTGGACCTACCACGAACAGGCTGGGGCCTGGTACCTGCACCGCTTCTATGCCCATCAGCCAGACCTGAACATCGCCAACCCGGAAGTCCAGGAGGAAATTCGGAAGATCATGGGTTTTTGGTTGCAGTTGGGGGTGTCTGGCTTTCGGATAGATGCCGCGCCCTACCTCATTGAACTGCGCGGCGTGGACGCCCCCCAACACCAGGACCCCTACACCTACCTGACGTCTCTGCGAACCTTCCTCTCCTGGCGGCATGGGGATGCCATCATCCTGGGCGAAGTGAACGTGCCAAACGACCAACTGCCCCACTATTTTGGCGATGGCAACCGGATGCACATGCTCTTTGACTTCACCCTCTGCCAGAACATCTATCTGGCGTTGGCCCAGGGCCGCGCCGCCCCCATTCGCGAGAGCCTGCAAAGCCTGCCCAAGACGCCCCTGGCCTCGCAGTGGGCTATCTTTTTGCGAAACCACGACGAACTGAACCTCGGCAAGCTTTCTGACGAAGCAAAACAAAGGGTCTATGAAACCTTTGCCCCAGAAGAAAACATGCAAATCTTTGGCCGGGGCATTCGCCGCCGCATCGCGCCGATGGTGGGCAACGACCGCCGCAAGCTGGAACTGTTGCATAGCCTGATGCTGACCATGAACGGCTCGCCCGTGTTGCGCTATGGGCAGGAGATTGGCATGGGCGATGACCTCTCGCTGCCTGGGCGAAACAGCGTCCGTACGCCGATGCAGTGGTCAGACGAGATCAACGGCGGTTTCTCGCGGGCGCCCAGGGTCAGCTCGTGCGCCCGGTGATTGATGAAGGCCCATTTTCTTACCACCATGTCAACCACGAACAACAAAGCCTGGCCCCGGACTCCTTTCTGAACTGGCTGACGCGGGCGCTGCGGGTGCGGCGCACCTGCCCGGAATTTGGCGATGGGGCGTTTGACTTGCTGGAGGTGGATTCGCCCTGTGTGCTGGCCCACCGTTGCCGCAACGATCATGGCGAGGTCATCGCGCTGCATAACCTGAGCGGCGAAACGGTGCAGGTGTCGCTGCAAATCCCCGGCGGGGCGGACCGTATGGTGGATCTGATTGGCTTGCGCCAGGTGCAGCAATGGCCCGAACGCCAGCAGCAACACCCCTTTGAACTCTCGCCCTATGGTTACCACTGGCTACGCATCTACCGCTACTAAAAGCACCTCAGGCTGATGTGGTCAGAGCGCTTCCTCATCGTGATCACCAGCCTGCACCGCGACTACCTCCCGGCGGTCTGGGACATCTTTACGCCAACAGTCTGGGACTGGCTGACGCTCTTTGGCTCGGTGGGCTTGTTCGCCATGCGCTATTTTTGTTCGTCCGCTTCTTGCCGGTGGCATCTATCACGGAGTTGCAAGAAGTGGCCGCTGAACCCGCTCCGCCCGGCAGAAGCGCGAGACCCCGCCGCAGAACGCGCCACAACCGAGGAGAGTACCTCGGTAGCTATGGGTGGGTGGATGAGGAAGCTGGCGTGGCGCGCATCCTCATCCAGCACGCCATGGCACAGGGGGTTGCGGGGCAGGCCACCCCTGCCCCCTGAGGCGGGCTAATCCAGCAGTTCGGTCAGGGTGAGTTCCCCGCCGCCGGTCACCAGCAAAAGCAGGCCGATGCACAGCAACGCCAGGTCATAGGACCAGTCTGAGAACTTTTTGTCTGTGCTGGTGATCTTCCAGACCATGCCGGTGGCCATGTGGATGACAAAAGCCCCGGCAAAAAACCACAGGAACACCCCCCAGCATCACGGCCAGGCTGCCGAAGGTCTCCAGCAGAGCAATGGGCGTGCCCCAGAACCAGCCCGGCTTAAAGCCCATCTGCTCAAAGTCCTGCGCGTTTTTGGCCAGGTCGCGCAGTTTGGGGATGCCGTAGTACAGGTAGATGATCCCAAAGATGACCCGCACCAGCAACAGCACGACATCCGAGAGGCCATCTGCCGCCAGGGGTGCCCAGGCGCTTGCTTCCGTCAGTTGATCCATAAAAAGCGCCTATGCCCCCGGTCCGGCGGCGCGGACCTCGATCTGCCCATCGCGGATGCGGGTCAGGTAGTGGGGTTGGGCATAGACCGCTGGCCCGTGGACCACGTGGCCGTCGCGCAGGTCAAAAACGGATTGATGCCAGGGGCATTCCACGCACCATTCGTCAATGCGCTGGCCATCCCCCAGTGGGCCGCCCGCGTGGCTGCACACCCCACTGATGGCCACCACCTTTTGCCCATGCCGGAACAGCACGAGGGACTCGCCACCCACTTCGACGGGCGTTAGGGTGGCTTCTGAAAGGTCATCCAGCGGCAGGGCCACGGTCCAATCCGTCAGGTTAGCCGCCGGGGCATGGTTAACGCCAATGCGGTGGCGGTAGACCAGGTCGCCGCCCAGCCATGCGCTGAGGCTGCTCACCAGCATGCCGCCCAGCGCCAGGAAGAAGGCCCGGCTCTGGTTTTTGGCCAGCCGCGCCCGCGAAGATTCAAGAAAGCATAGCCAGGCTACGCTGTTCAGCAGGGCGTGCGCGCCGCCATAGCTGGCCGCCGAGCGCTTGATGGCGGAGAAATCTGCCAGGCCCGCGATGGCAGTGGGCAGGGCGCTGAGCGTCCCCAACCAGATGAGACGGTCTGCGAGGTGTTGTGTCTGGCGCGAGCCAGTGAGCCGTGCCATCAGGTCAAAATAAAACCCCCAGGTCCAGGCGCCAACGGTCAGGTCCGTGAGCAGGGGGTGCAAGGGATGCCCCAACCACTTGCCATGCAAAACGTCGGCCAGTTCGCGCGCGCTGGGTCCATTACGCAGCACCCACTGATGCACATAGCGCGAAACGGCCAGGCTGGCTTCGTGGAAGTTCTGGGCTTCGTCCAGCAGTTGGTCCAGGCTTTCGGGCACGCTTTGCTGGTCCGGCAGGCTAACTGGCGCGGATTCGTGCGGGGTGGGGGGCTGGGGGGAGCTTGCGTTGGTCATGGGCGCGGTGCCTCCGGGTTGTGGTTGGACGATAGAAGAGAAGAACAGAAAACGTTGCCTCCATGCTGGCACACTTCAGGCCGGGGCACAGTGCCCAGCGGAGCACTCCCCGGCTGGCCGCCTGGCCTAATCTGCGGCTGGCCGGGTGGGTGCTCCGGTGTGGGGTGGCTGCTTAGCGGGTGGGGGCTTCCCAATAGCGGGCGGAGCCATAGTAGTCGTAGATGCGCGCGGCAAATTCGGGGTCGTCCATGGTTGGCCAGTGGTCTTTGTCAAAGCCTTCGGCGTTTTCCAGGCGTTCGCGCGGGATGTCCAGCACGATCACTTCGCGGGCGGTGTTCAGCACAAAGCCGCCCCAGGGCAAGGCAAACAGCTTGTTCCCGATGCCCAGGAAGCCGCCAAAATCCAGCACGGCGTAGGCGATGCGTCCGTGCTTAATGTCGATCATCAGTTCCTTGATGGTCCCCAGGCTTTCGCCCTTGGAGTTTTCGACACGGGTGCCGAGCAAGCTCTGCGAAGAAAGCAATTGCATGGTTTTTTCCTCCTGTTGCAGGGTTATGTTTATTTCAGCATAGCGCAGGGTACCCCAGCCGGGAGTGCCCGGTCAGCGGGTCGCCGGATAGGTCAACTGGTCCATGTCTGCCCCGCGGAAAGCGCCTACCTTCAGGCTATTCAGGCTATAGACTAAAGGAAGAGGTATGTGGCATTCGATCCAAAAGAACATGACCTGGCGCGCGGTGATGATTGCGGGCCTGGTCGCGGGGACGGTCTTCCTGGTGACGCACCTGGTGCTGACCCCGCTGATGCTGGAAGTTGATTCAACGCTGGTGTTGCGCTATAGCGCTTCGCTGCTGCTGGGGACGGCGGTGCTCGCCGAGGGCGATACGCTGAGCCTGCTGGTGGGCGTGGGGGTGGGCTGCTGGCTGCTGTGGCAGGCGGCCAATCTGCGGGCCGTGGCAGATGACCAGACCTATCTGGAGAACTTCCGCGCCAATTTCCTCTCGCGTTCTGGCCTGGAGGGGGGCGAGCACCTCAACAACCCGCTGCCCTACCTCCAGACGACGGTCTGGGGGCACATCCGCACGCGCTATACCGAGGCGTTGCTG
>JAAUUD010000189.1 GCA_012031655.1 Anaerolineae bacterium
GTGCAAAAGGGATGTTTCCCAACCCAAACCGGGAAATTTTACCGTTCCATGGTGCGGCATATCCTGCTAGAGTACGATAGGGCTATTCCAGGCATAGCAGCATAGGCAGAACGCTCCCGCCTGCGGCCATTCAGATCCAGCGGCACGGTCGGCTATCGCCCTGCCTCCCATATGTATGCCTTGTATCCACCTATGCGCCATACACCCATGAGTTTTGTGAGAGAGTTCACCAATCTATGCTGCGCGAAGATGCACCTGCTCGTGTAGGACTATAGCCGCTTCTAGCGCAGCAAACAACGTTTTTGGCACATAGGCTCCCTGCCAATGCGCAAGGCCCTTTTGCCGCAACCACGTGCAACAGATATGATTTTTCGTATTATACTAGAGGCTACCAGCATGGGCAGCGGTCGTTCGCACCGAACAGATCGGCCTACGAGCACACGGCCTGCATTTGCCAAGCCGCGCACCAGCTCTGGGCCAACCATAGGCAACCAGCGCCAGGCATCGCAGGGTTGTCTCTGCGCTTTTTTTCAGACAATCAGATGGGAAGAGGAGTTTTAGCACAATGGGACGATTGGAAGGCAAAGTAGCCATTATCACTGGTGGGGCAGGCAATATTGGGCGTGTGATTACCCGGCGCTATCTCGAAGAAGGAGCCACAGTCTATATTGCCGACCTTTTCGAAGAACCGCTTCAGCAGTTTCGCCAGGAATTGACCGAGCAAGATGGCTTTCCCGCGGAGCGTGTTCAGACAACAGTCATGGATGGCAGCGATATCGACCGCGTGCGCGCATGCATCGCCGAGATTGTCGCACAAACCGGACGGATCGATATTCTGGTGAACAATGCTGGCAGCCCCGGCCCACGCCAGCGGCTTGCCGATATTCCGATGACGAGCGAGCAATTGCAGCCGCCCGATAACGAAACGCTGCACCAGGCTATCGGCAACCTGCTTGGTATCATCTGGCACCCCATTCGTGCCGCTGCTCCTCATATGCCGCCCGGCAGCAGCATCATCAACGTTTCTACCATCTTTTCGCGTACCGATTATTATGGGCGCACTGCCTATGTGGTGCCCAAAGCTGCTGTCAATTCGCTTTCGCGTAGCGTGGCGCGCGAACTGGGCGAACGCGGCATTCGCGTCAACACCATCTACCCTGGCCCCATCGATAGCCAGCGCATTCGCAGCGTCTTCCAATCGATGGACACGCTCAAAGGGCTGGCCGAAGGCAGCACCGCGCAAGAGTTTTTTGATATTATGGCGCTGCGCCGCCCGGACGAAAAAGGGGCGAGCTGGCGCGTTGGCTTCCCCCAAGCCGCTCGATATCGCCAACACGATGGTCTTCCTGGGCAGCGATGAATCCGCCGCCTTTGCCGCGCACTCCTTCGAAGTGACGCACGGCATGAACGTGCCTGCCGAAAGCGCCACCACCTTTGTTTCGCGCCCTGGCTTGCGCAACGTCGATGCCACTGGCAAGGTGGTGCTGGTGTGCGCGGGCGACCAGGTGGACGATGCCATGGGGCTTGCCAGCATCCTGCGCTCGCGCGGGGCCGAAGTGGCTATCGCCTTCCGCAGCCGCGCTGCTATCACCCAGGCCGAAGAAACCATCCGCCAGCAGCGCCAGGAAGGATGGGACGGCGACGCTTCCTGCATCGGGTCTCCCTGTATCTCCGACAGGCTTTCGGTGGGCGAAAGGCCATGGAAGGAAAAGGCAAGGCTGTGGAGCACGTAGGTGATCGGCACGGCCAGCGCCACCCACAGGCTCAGGCGCAAAGCCCCGGGTTGCACCTGGACCAGCATCCAGCCACCCAGCACCAAAAGCGGCGCCATCAGCAGCAGGCTCAGGCCCGCCAGAAAGCCCAGCACGCCCAGGCCGACCATGATCAGCCCTGGCAGAGCACGCGGCGGCGGGGCAAACGTGCCAGAGGTGGGGCTGGTGGCCAACCACACGCTCAACGCGCCCAGCGGCACATAAACCAGCACATCCCAGGTATTGGCCATGTAAATAGCCGCAGCCAGCGCACCCAGCACCACGCCCATCCACAGCCGCCGCTGCATCACCAGCCCATAGAGCACCGCCAGGAAGAGCGTCACCAGCAAAAGGGTCATAACGTGGGCGTGCAGGTCACCATACAGAAAGGAGAAAAGCGGCATTTCGTTAATCGGACGCCCGGCGCGCTGGGCTTCGGAACCCATTTCCGCGATGATGCGTGTGGGTTCCCAGTACCAGCGGTTGGGGTCCAGGTCTTCGCCTTCAATCAGTTGCTTGAGCGTGACCAGATTGCCAGAAAACATCACAAAACCCAGGCCCAACAACGCAAGCACGCTTCGGCGCCAGGCCGCCACGCGGGGCAGCAAGGCATAGGCCAGGGTAAAGACATTCAGGCCCGTGACGGCGTAGAAGGTCATCATATTCAGGTTGTAGCCGACCTCCGGTGCCAGGCCGCCCAGCTTGATGGGCAAGGCTGCCAGCACAAAGCCCAGGTAGTAATAGTTGATCTCAAAACCGGCCAGCCAGGGGTTAGGGGGTGGGAACTGGCTGGTGCGCAACGTGGCATTGAGATAGGCAAAGTCCATTGGGCGTTCGCCACCGCGAGCTTCGTGCCATAGGTCCGGGTTGACCAGCCGGAGCAACAAGCCCATCCCTAGCAAAGCCAGGAACAACCCTTCTGTGAACAGGAAACCCCGCCAATGTTGCCGTAGGTAGGACAGCAGGGCCTGGCGTTGCTGCCAGGCGAGCCAGGCATTCACCCCTGCAAACACCGCCACCCCAATCCAGAGCGCGCTCTGGGTCCAGAAGGTGATGCCCAGCGCGGCGGTCAGCCACCAGGGGACAAAAGCCAGGGCCACCCAGCCAAAAGCCCGTCCCAGCCCAAAGCCACGCAGCGGCAGCACCGGGAACAACCCAAACATCAACGGATAGGCCAGCCAGCCCAGCACGAAGAATCCCGCAATCCAGAGCAGAGTGGTGCGTTGTATGCTGCTGACGGTTGGGGCCAATGGAGTCGCCGTGAACGTGGCGTCCTGATAGGCGGTCAGTGCGATCTGGTTGCGCGGATCGGTGAGCTGAGCCTGTTCAAAAGGCAGGTCTTCTGGCTGAAAACCCTGGTTCTGGAACACAAAGACGGTGGGATGATCGTAAACGGTGAAGGCTTCTTCGGCTTCCAGTTCGTTCATCCAGGCAGGGAGGTCATCCGTAGGCAAGACCTGATTCCGCAGGGTGATGCCTGCCACGCTGGGGAAGCGCGCAAAGCGTTGGATCAGCGCGTAGTTGAGTTCCCCGGCAAAGAGTTGCACGTAGTATTCCGTGGAAAAGGCAAAGCGACGCGGCACACGCGGCAGGGCATCGTAGAAGCGATTGCTGCTGATCACCAGATAGTCTGCTTTGCGCAGGATCTCGACCATGCGGGCGTGTTTGCTGCCGCCAGGGTCATCGGTTTCGGCCATGTTCAGGCGGAGCTGCCCATAGTGCCCGGCGACGTTGGGGTTGATGCTGACGCATTCCCTGCGAAAGCGCACAAGCTGATCTGCCGGGCGCGGTTCGGGATAAACACAGTAGGCCCAGGGCAGGTCGTCATCCCAGGCGCCATCCGTGACAATGACCGACCCCTGCACATAGAGTGGCGTGGTGGACTCCAGGTGCATCAGTTGGGCAGTGTTGGTGCTAACCTGGATGGGCCGTTCCAGGGCAAAGCGCCAACTGGCGCCCAGGGGGCTGTCGCTGTTCAGGATGGCAACCGGACGCGCCCGCACGCCCTGGCCTTCTACATACAGGATGAGGTCGCTGGCCTGGCCGATGACATGCGGAATAAGGATCTGGGTCGCCGTAAAGGGAAATTCACTGCGGAATTCGCGCAGCTCGCCAGGGCGCAATTCCATCATCTGGACGGTGTTAAAAGGGGTCAGGAAGCGCACCGGCAGGGTCTCTGGGGTGCCATCGCTGGCGATGAGCTCCATCCGGGGCAGGAACTCGCGGTAGAAGGGGCCGCCTTCCCAGCGATTCCAGAGGTGCCAACGGTAGTTCCCGGGGGGCAGGTTTGTGGCAAACTCGGGGTCCAGCGCAACGCGCAGCTGGCCAGTGGTGTCCAGTTCGCCTTCTGTGGTCAGCAGCGCCTCGCGGTTGCCGTCTTGCGCTTCGCCAAAGAGCGTTACCGTAACCTGCGTTGGATGGGCATCCGCAAAGCCCAGTTCCAGGGCGCGTAACTGTTGGTCAGCCGTCAGGGTAAAGCTTTCGCCCAGGTAGGATTCATCCCGGCGGGCGGTATGCAACCCAAATTGAAAGTAGCCGTCGTTCAGGTCCATCACGCGCATCTCACCAGCTTCGTTGAGCAGGGTCAGCGTGCCGGGGATTTCCTGGGTGATCCATTGCGAGGCTTCCAGGCGCGTCAGGGGGTGGCGGTAGATCTCTCCGAAGGCCAGCGCCCAGAGGTAAGTTGCGCCCAGCAGGCCCAATACCAGGGTTTTACGCGCCCGCCCCGATAAGCGTAGCGCCCACCAGACCGCCAGCAAGATCAGCACCCCATAGAGCGGCAGGTAGTAGCGCATGGTCATCTGATGCACCCCGCCCTGGACCGCGAAATAGATCAGGGTCCAGGCGCTGAGCAGGGTGAGCTGCGGCGAAGGACGAATCACGCTCTGGAAACCGAGCCAGGGGCGCGGCAGCGGGCGGCGGTCCCGGAACTGGCGTAACAGCGCCGCAATCAGCGCCAGGGTGGCCACGCTGCCCAGCGCCAGGCCCATCCCCAGGCCGCCATGTTAAACCAGGCGTAGGCGTAGGGCGTGCGCTCGAACCACTGCACGGAGGGCGGCCAGCCATCGGTGGGGAAGCGGCTTTTTTTCTGATACCTCCTGAATTTCGCGTACCCATTCGGGATTCAGGTCCCAATCCGCAAAGGTTGGCCCCGCAAAGGCATAGGGTTGAAAAACGCGGAAACTTACCACGCTGAGGGCTGCGGCGCCAAAGCAGAGGGCAATCGTGCTCAGGGCGCGTAACCACCACCCACGCCAGGGCGCGTGCTCCGGGCCGCGCAGAGCCGCCAGCGGCAACAGGATGGCCACGCCCCCCAACCCCAGCACCATGATCAATGCCACCGGGCGTAAATCATTGGCCTGGGCGTCTGAGAGGGGCGTATCTGGCAGCAGGGGCGCGTGGTCGATCACCCAAGGGGTGCTATAGAGCAGGATGCCGCCCCACAGCGTCGCCCCGATAAACGGCAGATAATGCCAGTGCCAGCCTCCGCCTGCTCCTGGCACGCGATGCCGATCCAGATAGAGCCAGGCCGCCAGCGGCAACAGGATGGCCGTCGGTGCCAGGTTCACCCGCGAAGCCAACGCAGCCCCCAGCGCCAGGCCGAACAGCACATACCACCAGGGGCGGTTATTCCGGCTCACTTCCACCGCAGCATAGAAGGCCACCAGGAAAAACAGGTGGCTCATGGTGTCCACCGTCCAGAAGTGGCTGAGTTGGATTGGCAAGACCGCGGCAGCATAAAGGGCCGCCGCCAGCAGCCCATGCCGCACCGAAAACAGGCGCCAGCCCATCAGGAAGATGAGCAGGGCAGAGAGCGTATCTGCGACTGCGTTGCTAAAGCGCCCCACCAGGTGAATGGTGTCGTAGTGTGTCCAGAGGTTGGGGTCTTCCAGGTTCCAGGGGTTGAGCAGCGCCAGGTTTTGCGCCACACCACGCACAATGAAGAGCGGTAGTGTACCGTAAACGTAGGAGCCATCGTCAATGTTGCTGGGGTTCAGCACGCTACAGGAAGTATTAAAATACTGATGGTGGCTGGCAGGGTCCGGGCAACGCTCCCGGGCGCGGTCGGTCAGGCGGCGTTCCTCACCAATGCGCTCCACAATCCCGTTCATAAAGCGCTCATCGGGATGCAGGCGGGAGTAATCGTCCCAGTTCAGGCCCACCAGCCGAAAGAGCAGAGCAACCCAGAGAATACCCAGGAGGATGACCAGTGAGCCAAGGAAACGCTTCATGATGATCGTGCAGGCCTCGTTTGCGGTTCGACCTCAATTGTAGCAGGCTTCGCGGGTCGTGCGCGTTGCCTGCGCTGCAAGATGTACACCCTGGCTGACGTGCAGGCGCACTTAAGCCGGGTTGAGCCAGGTTTGCAGGGTCGTGTGCAGGGTTGCGGGGAGGCGCCCCTGGGTGTGCAGCTCCGCAAAGCAGGCGCGCAGGTCCAGCAAGGCCGCCCACTGAATACCTCGTGCCTCAAGTTCTGTGTGCAGTTGGGGTGCGGGCGGCACCAGGCAGAGCACCTGCTGAGTTTGGAGGCCCACGCGCGCCGCCGTTTCAATGAGTGGTAGCAGGCTTTCGGCCTCTGGTTGGGCATCGAGCAGGGTGGTGCTGTGGCCAATGTCGTAGGCGCCTTCGATGCTAAAGGCGTTGGTCACGGTGGTGGCCTGGCCGTAAGGATAGGTGAGCGGGAGGTTGCTGGTTAGCGCCAGCGCTGTGGCCAGGGGAACGCTAGACCGGCTGGCCAGCAAGCGTTCCGGTTGGGGCTGTGGCAAAAGGGGCCGCAGGGCCTCGGCGGTGCTGTGCAGCAAACTGGGGTAGGAGGGCAGCAGCAAAAAGTTAAAGGCAAAGGGCGCAAATTGTCCATCGGAACGCTCAAAGCGCCCGAACTGCAAAATGCCGGTCTGGCGATAAGCCTGGATTAGCTGGATGGTCTGCAAAACTTAACTCTCCCGCCTTGCGTATAGGCAGCATAACGAGCACGTTTCAGGATATGTGCATCATGATGGAAAAAACGCGCAAACGCCAGGACCTTTTGCTGGCGCTGGGCGCTTTTCTGGTGGCGTTGGTGCTGTGGCAGTTTAGCCCGACTTCGCTGGTGGTCTATCCCTTGCGCCTGTTTGTAACCTTTGTGCACGAGTTGGGGCATGGCGTGGCGACCATCTTCACAGGGGGGGCGGTTCCTGAGCTTTACGGTCTATGATTCGGGGGCTG